>JAUWLK010000331.1 GCA_030613745.1 Flavobacteriaceae bacterium
AACACTTTATACTATAGCAAAAGATGTAAAGATTCAAGTAGAGTTTAACCCTAAAAAGGTACAGGCATATCGTTTGATAGGTTATGAAAATAGAATGCTAGCAGATGAAGATTTTAAGGATGATAAAAAAGATGCAGGAGAATTGGGTAGTAATCACAGTGTTACGGCTTTATATGAAATTATTCCTGTTGGTGTAAAGAGCAAGTATTTAAAGAATTTGGATGCCTTAAAATATACAAGCACTAAAGATAACAATAACTTTGATGATGAATTATTAACAGTAAAATTTCGTTATAAAAAACCTACTAAAAAAACGAGTATCGAAATGGTTCATGTCGTAAAAGATACTGAAACTGAATTTGACAATGCAAGTGATGACTTTAAATTTGCAACATCAGTAGCTTTATTCGGAATGAAACTAAGAAATTCAAAATTTGCCAGAAAAATGAATTATGATGCTATTGCAAAAATAGCAAGTCAATCAAAAGGGAATGATAAAAATGGGTATCGCTCAGAATTTATTCGTTTGGTTGAAATGGCTGATATTGCTAATTGAAAAAGTGTAATAGCAACTAAATGGAGTAAAACAGATAACTTTTTCATTTCAATTAAACTGCTAAATATCATTTTAGCAGTTTTTTTATGCAAAAATTCATATTACTCATTTAAATCATAATATTTTAAATAGTTTGTAAATCCATAAAATAAATAGTTTTATTATTATAATCTTTTTAAATTTGTTTTCAAAATCAAAAAAATAATGAGTACACAACCCAAGTTAAAGAGGTTTAACCAACATGTTTTAACTAAATACCAAATTTATAATAGTATTTTTATTACACTTCCATTTGATAATATTAGCAACACGGGAGTCTTATTACCCCTTTTCAATGACGTTTGTAAAAAAGGATTTAAAAATGGTAATACACCTACAGAAATAATTGATTATTTTTTTAATAAATACCAAGAAGATCCATCTGAAAAAGAAAGAATTGATCTTTTATTTAAATTCATCCAATACATTGAACGCCAAGTAGTTTTATTTGATGCCGTTGAGGATGCAGCTTTTCCGATAATTAATAATATGGATGGCATAGGAACTTTAAGAAATACAAAAGAAGAAGCTTTCGCTCAAAACAAAAAAGAAGCTTTACAGCAATATTTAGAAGATTTTAAAGTCAGAATAGTTTTAACAGCACATCCAACACAATTCTACCCAGGATCTGTACTTGGTATCATTACTGATCTAACCAAAGCAATTGAAGAAAATAATTTAATAAATATTAAAAAATTACTGGCTCAATTGGGAAAAACTCCTTTTTTAAAAGATGAAAAACCATCCCCTTTTGACGAAGCGGTAAGTTTAATATGGTATCTCGAAAATGTTTTTTACTCTTCGGCTAGTAGTATATACAATTACATAGATAGTAATATCTATGAAAACAAAAAAATGGTTAATGAAATTATAAATCTTGGCTTTTGGCCAGGTGGAGATAGAGATGGTAACCCTTTCGTAACCACAAAAATAACATTAAATGTTGCTGAAAAATTACGTCAAGCTGTAATTAAAAATTATTATAGAGATATCAGAAAACTAAAACGTAAGTTAACTTTTAAAAAAGTTGCTAAAATTGTTTCTGAATTAGAGATAAAACTCTATCAAAGTTTTACAAATCCAGCTAAAAGTATAATAACATATAATGAATTTTTAAACAAGTTATTAGACATTGAAAATTTGCTTATTAATAGATACCAATCCCTTTATTTAACTGAATTAAAAGATTTAATACATAAAGCAAAAGTGTTTGGTTTTTATTTTGCAACCTTAGATATTCGTCAAGATAGCAGAATTCATCACCAAGTATTTCAACAAATAGTACAAACACTCCAAAAACATAAATCAACTATTTTTCCAAAAAACTATTTAGATTTATCAGAAAATGATCAAATAAAT
>JAUWLK010000162.1 GCA_030613745.1 Flavobacteriaceae bacterium
TTAATAATTTACAAATATAATCGGTAGCTTTTACACATGTTACTAATTTATAAAGTAGTTTTAAAAAGATCTATTATTTTTTAAAAACTTTAAAACTCCTGTAAACAAAAAAACTCCCTCAAATGAAGGAGTTTAAAATACTTAATCAAAATCACTATGCTTCAACAGCAACGTCCAAACTAGTAGTTACCGAAAGTGAAGGAGGAGTCACAAAATGCTGTTTAACAGGACATTGATCAACAACCTTCTTAATTGCTTTATTGTACTTTGTTGGGAAAGTACTCGGTAAGTTTACTAAAATTTCCATTTCTTCAATCATATTTGTCATACGATTATATTTCATTTTTTGTGTAAGTGTTACATCTTCTAATGACATATTTCTTTGACTCATAAATGCTCTTACATAAACGGCAGAACACATACCTGCAGTTGCCAGATATACCATGTAAGGAGAATCATCCATTGTGATTTCTTTACCGTTATATAAAGGAATAATTTTTCCAGTTTCGTTAAATATAATATCTATATTCATGATAGTTATAATTTTTTTAGTTTTAATTTATAAGTGCAAAATTATAACTACCGCGAGTAGGTATGTGTAACCTGAATTACATTAATTATTTATTTTTTTTGTATTCATTAAATCTGTTTTCGATTTATCAAGTTGAGGAAGTAATATATCTTGATAATCTAAAGTCCATCCAATGGTTTCAACAATATTTTGAATCACTAAAACAGCTTCTAAAGCTTCATTCTTTGCAGTATCCAATAATCCGCTTTCAGGTATTTTTGCCATAACATGTTTTTTTGCTTTGGCATTTAGTTCAGTTAAATCAACTGAATCAAATTTGTTAAAAAATCCTTCTTTTTTATCATAATATTTTAAATCCGTTTCTAAACTTAAAACCATTGGTTGTGGAAATTCTGTTAGTTTTATGACTTTTTTCTCATTAATTGCCTCCATATTAATTTTCGACAAATCAAATCCTACGTGTGCTTTCGCATTAATTAATATCACTGCCTTTTTTTTACTCGTAATCATACTTAAAAATCTTTCTTTGGTGTTTTCGTAATGATATATTTCAGCAAACTCTCCTTCAACAGTAATCAATTTCCATACTTTTCTCATTTTTTCCATCAAAATAACTGATTGGGCATTGGTTTTTTCTTTATTATTTTGAATTTTTACATACTTTAAAACCCAATAGGTGATTATTGCGCCAAGAAAAAGTCCTAATAGTGCTTCCATTATAAAATATTATGAGATTGATTATTTAAAAGTAATAAAAATAAGTTTAAGTATTTGTTAAGTTTCTCTAAACTATACAGGAAACTAAACTTGGAATAAATCTGCAGCAATTCCATCAGCTAAAAATTTACCTTTATCAGTTATTAAAAGTATATCATTTTTAATTTTTAAAGTATTATTTTGTAAATGTTTTTGAGCATTTTTTATAAGTTTATTTTTAATCTCTACTCCGTACTTTTTTTCAATATTTACCAAAGAGATCCCCCAAATAGTTCTTAAACCAGTCATAATAGTTTCGTTAAACTTATCATTAATCGTCAATTTTTCAATCTCTTGAGGGAGCATTTTTTGTTGTATTGATTTTATATATTTAATATTATTTGAAATATTCCAACTCCTGGTTTTTCCATTGTAAGAATGTGCTGAAGGCCCTATTCCCAAATAATATTTGCCTTGCCAATAGGATATATTATGTTTTGAAAAATAACCTTCTTTTCCAAAATTTGAAATTTCATACTGAATAAATTTTTGCTTTGCTGTTTCATCTACTAATATTTGAAAATGCTTATGTGCTACATTTTCATCCAAAGGAGGATATATTCCCTTCTTAATAAAATTTGAAAGTACTGTCTTATCTTCTACGGTTAAAGCATAACTGGATATATGAGGAACATTCAAATCAAAGGCTATTTGTAAATTTTTAAGCCATTTTTCATTGCTCATATTAGGAATACCGTAAATCAAATCAATCGTAATATTATCAAAGTGGCGAGTCGCCACTGACAAAGAGTTAATTGCTTCTTTTGCATTATGAGCTCGATTCATAAATTGTAAATCATCATCAAAAAAAGATTGAATACCAATACTTAAACGGTTTATTGGTGATTTAGCTAGTTGTTCAATTTTTAAATCATCCAGATCATCAGGATTGGCTTCCAATGTAATTTCAGGATTCTCTATTACTTTATAATTCTGATAAATTGTATCTATCAATAGTTGTAATTCTTCAATTGTCAACAAAGATGGTGTTCCACCACCAAAATAAATAGTTTCGATTGGTTGTATTAATTCATTTTTTCGCAATACTAATTCATCAACAATTGCGTGAATCATTTCACTTTTCCTTTTAAGCGAAGTAGAAAAATGAAAATCACAATAATAACATGCTTGTTTACAAAACGGTATGTGAATATAAATTCCTGACAAATCAAAAAATAAGATTTTATAAATGTACTCTTTTAAAAAAAACTTTCAAAAGTGATTTTTGTTACCTTATTTTTAATAGTTGTATCGTAACTTTGAGAAAAGTATAAAATTATGTACGTACATATAGTTTCATTTAAGATAAAAGAAGGAGAAGAAATAACTTTTGTTGAATTACAAAAATTTGAAGAAAACATGGAAGCTAAACCTGCTGGTTTAGATCACTTTCACATTTTTAAAGACAGAAATGATGAAAGCAGATATCATTTGATTGAATATTGGGAATCAAAAGAAGATAAAGACAAATTAGAAGAATCTCCTGAGCATAAACATTTTCATGAGCTTCGAAAATTAGCAATAGAAAAGAAATTTGAAACTCATGAATGTGATTTGATAGTATAATTACACTATTCTCTTTTCATTCTGTTTTACAAAAGCTCCCCAACCTGTATAACTTTTTCCGGTTGTAATTTTTCCTGCGTTATAAAAATGACAAACTGCTGCTGCCAAGCCATCTGTTGCATCCAGATTTTTAGGAATCTCTTTTAAATTCAAAATATTTTGTAACATTTTAGCAACTTGCTCCTTTGAAGCATTTCCATTACCTGTTACAGCCATTTTTATTTTTTTTGGAGAGTATTCAGTAATTGGTATTTCTCTTGATAACGCTGCGGCCATAGCAACTCCTTGTGCCCGACCTAATTTAAGCATTGATTGCACATTTTTACCAAAAAAAGGAGCTTCAATTGCAATTTCATCAGGATGATAAGTATCAACAATTTGAAGCGTTCTTTCAAAAATTAATTTCAATTTTGTATAATGATCATTATATTTTTTCAAGATTAATTCATCAAGTTGCATCAACTCCATATTATTGTTTACAATCTTAATTAATCCGAAACCCATAATTGTTGTTCCGGGGTCAATTCCTAGTATAATTTTTTCGGTTTGCAATTTTATATTTTTTTAATCCACAAATGGTATGGCAAAATAATATTTTGTTTCTTTGCGTAAATGTACAATATCTTGCATAAATATAAATCTACATTTTTTTTTATAGTAAAACTCTTCATTATTGGTGGTGCATATTATTTTATTTCTTATAAAATTTCAAGCAATAAGGTATTAAACAGTTCTGAATTTCTATTATCTGTTAAAGCGAATATCTTAAATAATAATTTTGTTTTATTAACTATAATTTTATTTACAATATCCAATTGGTTATTAGAAATAATTAAATGGAAAACACTTGTTTCATCAATCAAAATCATTTCTTTTACTGAAGCTGCAATACAAAGTTTATCATCTTTAACAGCCTCATTATTAACACCTAATAGAATTGGAGAATATGGTGCAAAAGCAATATATCACACTAAACATGAAAGAAGTAAAATTTTGTTATTAAATTTTTTAGGTAATTTTAGCCAAATGTCTATCACTGTGATTTTTGGGTTATTTGGACTAACTTTTCTTATGAAAGAATTGTCTTTTAATATAAATTTTTCTGTTTTTCAATTATCTATTATTATATTATTTTTTGGATTACTTTTTTTAGTTATCCCAAAGAAAATATGGAATAAATATTTAATGAGATTTATAAGTCAGGTAAACACAATTAGCAATAAAATTCATTTTAAAAACTTTCAACTTTCTCTTTTAAGATATCTTGTTTTCTCTCACCAATTCTATTTTTTACTGGTTATATTAGGAGGTGATATAAACTATTTAACTGCTATGCCCCTAATTTTTTCAATGTATTTCATTGCCTCCATAATTCCGGGATTTGTGATTTTTGATTGGTTGATTAAAGGTTCGGTTGCAGTATCACTTTTTAGTGTTTTTGGAGTAAATGAAATAGTAATTTTAAGTATAACAAGTATTATGTGGCTACTAAATTTTGCTGTACCCTCAATAATTGGAAGTTACTATGTTTTAATTTTCAATAAGCCTTCTATTGGTCTTGTTAAAGAAAACAGAATTCGTACATGATAGCCATTTCTATACTCATATCATTAATATACAGTATATTAATTTTGTCATTTGTAAAAGGCTTTCACAATATTAAATTGTTTGATTCAGATAATTTATCTACAAAATCAAATTTTTCTATTGTAATTCCATTTAGAAATGAAGCTTTAAACTTGCCAAAATTATTACAAAGTATATCTAAAATTCAATATCCTAAAAATAATTTTGAAGTTTTACTTGTAAATGATGATTCAAATGATAGTTTTCAAAATATAATTGAAGATTTTAAATCAAAAAATAAAGATATTATTATACATCTTATCAATAATAAAAGGAAGAGTAATTCTCCTAAAAAGGATGCCATTGAACTTGCCATACAAAAATCACAATATGAATGGATTATCACAACAGATGCCGATTGTATTTTACCTGAAAATTGGCTAAATACTTTTGATAATTTCATCCAAAAAGAATCACCAAAAATGATAGTTGCACCTGTTTCTTATAAAACTAATAGTACTTTTTTAGAAGATTTTCAAAATCTTGATTTTTTAAGTTTACAAGGTAGTACTATAGGAGCTTTTGGCATCAATAAACCCTTCTTATGTAATGGTGCTAATTTATGCTATAACAAAAGTGCTTTTATAGCAGTAAATGGTTTTGCAGGTAATGAAAATATAGCAAGTGGGGATGATATTTTTCTATTAGAAAAAATGGTAAACAATTATCCTGATCAAGTTAAATATTTAAAATCTATAGATACTGTTGTAACAACCATGCCAGAAAAAAATATATCCGATCTAATCAATCAACGTTTACGGTGGGCAGCAAAAACGACATCTTACAACAACTCTTTTGGAAAATTAGTTGGGTTTTTAGTTTTTTTAATGAATATATGGCTGTTAATACTTTTATTTTTGGCAACATTCAAAATTATTTCATGGCAACATTTTGGCTTTATCTATTTAATAAAATTTAATGTTGATTTCATATTAATTTACATTACCGCAACTTTTTACCAACAAGAAAAATCATTAAAAAAGTACTTAATAAGTAGCATTCTACATCCATTTTTTGTTGTATTTGTTGCTCTTTTTTCCCTTAAAAAAGCTTATAGCTGGAAAGGAAGGATCTTTTCAAAATAAATCAATATGCTACATTAACCAAAATTGGTAGTTTGAATTGAGACCTTACAGGTATACCTCTTTTAATTGAAGGCTGAATCAGATTAGGTAATTGTTGAATACTTTGTTCAATTATACTATCAAATGTTTGAATTTCTTTACTAATCTTATCTGTAGACTGAAATCCAACAATAGTAACTTTTCCTTTATTATCTACCAGTAAATCCACGTAAACCGTATCTTTAAGTGAATTAGCAGCTTTAAAGTTACTTTTATTAAAAATCTTTTCTAATTTTTTAATCAACTCATTTTCAAAACATAAATTTTGTTTTTTATTAGTATCACAATTATTACATTCTCTTAATAAAGGGTAAACATCAACAGTAGAATAATCAACTATAGTATCTAACACAGCTAGGGTTTGAAGTGAAGATTTTTTAGGCGATATAAAATCACAAGAAGAAAAAAGTAAGACAAAAAATATTGCGAATAACAGCCTTAGATACATTGTATTTGTTTGACAATGTGAAAGTACAAATAAATTTGAATTAGTTACTTGTTTGTATAAAACTATAGATAAAATGTTAATATTTCATCAAATAAATTAATAACTATTCAATTTTTACACCTTCCATAAAAAATTCTTTGGTAAGTTCTTTAATTCTTTGGGTTGCATAATCATACATTTTTTTGTCTTTTAAAGAATACCTTTCAACATACCGCTTGTAATATTTTAAGGCAATTTTCT
>JAUWLK010000029.1 GCA_030613745.1 Flavobacteriaceae bacterium
TCACATTTTAAGCCCCACTCTTTTGTGTTAGCTTGAAAAACTAATTTTGTACCATCAAAACTCCAATAAGCCTCTGCATTATCACCACCAAAAGTTAATTGTTTGATATTTTTTAAATGTTTTTCTTGTGGATAATGTACAGTATTTACAATTTTTGTTGCACCCGAAACTGCATCTTCTTTTTTACTCGAATGTTGTTGTTTTCCTTCTTTTGAAGTCTTACAACTTAGAACTGTTAATACCAATACTATCAAAGCTATTTTTATCTTCATTAAATCAATATTTTATTCGCAACAAATGTAATTTTTTTTTAACCATTTAAAATATCGCTTAAAGCGGAAAAAATAA
Source organism: Flavobacteriaceae bacterium (assembly GCA_030613745.1). GTDB lineage: Bacteria > Bacteroidota > Bacteroidia > Flavobacteriales > Flavobacteriaceae > Lutimonas. The sequence continues at coordinate 349 of JAUWLK010000029.1, forward strand.
CGATGAAAAATTTAAAGTAAAATGTTCTAATGTTGAAAATTATAAAGAATTGAATACTTTTGCAAAATATGGCAAAAATAGGAGATATAGAATTAGGAGATTTTCCATTATTACTCGCTCCAATGGAAGACGTGAGTGATCCACCTTTTAGAGCGCTTTGTAAAGAACAAGGTGCTGATGTGGTTTATACTGAATTTATTTCGTCTGAAGGTTTAATTCGTGATGCTGCAAAAAGTATTCAAAAATTAGACATTTATGATAAGGAACGACCTGTTGGAATTCAGATTTTTGGAGCAAATCTCGAATCTATGTTGAGAACTGTAGAAATTGTTGAACAGTCAAAACCTGATTTTATTGATATAAATTATGGCTGTCCTGTTAAAAAAGTTGTAAGCAAAGGTGCAGGTGCTGGAATTTTAAAAGACATTCCACTAATGGTCAAACTTACAGATGCCATGGTAAAACATACCAAAATCCCAATCACTGTTAAAACCCGATTGGGATGGGATAATGATACTATTCGTATTTTAGAAGTAGCCGAACGATTACAAGATGTAGGAACTAAAGCTATTGCCATTCACGGCAGAACAAGATCTCAAATGTATAAAGGGGAAGCCAACTGGGAACCAATTGCTGATGTTAAAAATAATCCAAGAATGCACATTCCAATTTTTGGAAATGGTGATGTTAATTCTCCTGAAAAAGCAATGATGATGCGAGACAAATACGGATTAGATGGCGCTATGATCGGAAGGGCAAGTATTGGCAATCCTTGGTTTTTTGCTCAAGTAAAGCATTATTTTAAAACAGGTAAACATTTAACTTTTCCAACAATTGCAGAAAGAGTACAAACTGCAAAACGACATTTACAAATGGCTATCGAATGGAATGGTGAACATGCTGGTTTATTTGAAACTCGTCGTCATTATACCAATTACTTTAAAGGAATACCTCATTTTAAAGAATACCGTTTAAAAATGGTTACCTCTGATACTAAAGAAGAAGTTTTTCAAGTATTTGAGGAAGTTTTGGAGAAGTTTGGTTAACAAATTCTACTTTTAACTTTTAACTTATTTACTCCACCAACTTTTTTGAAATACGAGCACTAGCAATTTTTGCTGCCAAAAAACCTAATATTACAATCGTTAAAATTACAATCAATACATTGGAAAGATAAAATTCAACAGGGTAAGGCAAGGAATGGGTTATCATAATAAAACCGTATTTTTTTTGTAATATCACAAAAGGAATGGCTAATAACAAACCAATAAACAAGCCAAATAAAGTGAGTAAAAATCCTTGTAAAACAAATATCTTTCTTATTTCCTTTATCGTTGAACCTAAATGAAAAAGAGTTTTTAAATTGTCGCGTTTGTCAATTATCATCATAACAATAGCTCCAATAACATTAAATAACGCAATAATTAATATTAAAGTAAAAATTAAATATGATGCTAAGTTTTCTGTATTGAGCATTTTATAAAAAACCGAATTTAATTGCTCTCGAGTTTGTACTTTAAAATTTCCTCCCAACAAATTTTGTAGTTCTTTTTGCACTTCGTCAACATTTCTATCATTTCTCAATTTTAATTCTATTGCTGTAATTTGATCGGATTTATACTTTAAAAGTTCTTGTACCAAACTCAAATTTGCAAAAACATATTTTTTATCTAAATCATCTGTTAATTTAAAAATTCCTATTGGTTGCGTATTTACCTGTTTAAAAGCTGTTTTAGGATTAGTTATATATCCTTTCCCAGGTTTTGGAACAAATATTTTGAGAGATTCTAAAAAATCATATGCTCCAACCGAAAGTATATTTGAAATACCACTACCAATTACAACAGTATATTTCTCACCATAATTTACCCACTCACCAAAGTAAACAGCTGTATCCATTTTGTTGACAAACAAATAATTACTATCAACGCCTTTGATTGTAGCAATATGAGATTTGTCTCTATAATTTAAAAACGCACGTTCCTCAATCACTTTAGTATAGGATGCAATCTTGTTTTTTATAAGTATGTTATCAATAGAATCATTAAAAATAAATGATTTGCCTTCAACAGATGTTACTTTTAAATCAGGATCAACAGTTTGAATAAAACTCAAACTAAAATTTTTCAATCCAGAAAAAACAGAAAGAACAACAAATAATGCTATTGTACTAACTATCACTCCAATAGTGGCAATTAAAGTAATAATATTGATGGCATTATTACTGCTTTTTGAAAACAGGTAACGCTTTGCTATGTATAGCGAAAAATTCAAATTATTTTTTATGCTTTTTTGATAAAATTTCTGGATTTTTTATAGGATCATCATCTTCACCTTTTAAAGCAGCATCAATATTATCAATATAATCTAAAGAGTCATCAACAAAAAAAGTTAATTCTGGCATACGTCGTAATTGATTTCTTGTTCGTTGAGCTAATTCATATCTTATCGTTGAAGTATTAGAAATAATTCCTTCTAAAATTGAATCTCTTTTATCTGTTGGGAAAACACTCAAATATACCTTTGCTTGACTCAAATCAGAAGTTACATGTACTTTTGTAACCGAAATTACAATTCCTTTCATTCCATCTTGAGCTGCTTTTTGCAAAATATTTACCAAATCCTTTTGCAAAACTCCAGCTATCTTTTTTTGTCTATTTGTTTCCATAATTGCAAAAATAAGGCTAAAATCTATTAAAAATATCTATTTTTGAAATATTAAATTCAATATTATGAATAAAATTGAACATATAGGTATTGCCGTTAAAGATATTGAAAAATCAAATAAAATCTTTGCTTCTCTTTTCCATAAAAAACATTATAAAATGGAAGAGGTACTTAGCGAAGGAGTGAAAACTTCATTTTTTCAAATTGGTGAAAATAAAATAGAATTATTAGAGGCAACAAATCCTAATAGTCCTATTGCAAAATTTATAGACAAAAAAGGAGAAGGAGTTCATCATATTGCTTTTTCTGTTGATGATATAATTTCAGAAGTTAAAAGACTTAAAGATGAAGGGTTTCACATTCTAAATGAAACACCAAAAAAAGGTGCCGATAATAAATTGGTAGTTTTTTTACATCCAAAATCTACAAATGGTGTTTTAATTGAACTTTGTGAAGATATTTAAAATTCATCAAATTTTTATACTAAAAAATTTGTTTGCCTTTTATTCAGAAATAATTACCTTGCAAATCACAATAAATGTGTAAAATCTATGAGTAAATCTTTTGAAAAATACCAAAAAAGAAGATTGCGTTCATCTTATCTATCTGTTATTATAAGCATATCATTGGTTCTTTTTTTACTTGGTCTATTAGGTCTATTGGTACTTAATACTAAAAAAGTTTCAAATTATTTTAAAGAAAAAGCTGCTATTACATTATTTCTTAAAAATGATGTAGAAAAAGAAGGTATTTTAAATTTACAAGTCTCAATAGATGAAGAGCCTTTTACAAAAGGCACTAAATTTATTTCAAAAGAAGAAGCTGCCAATATTTATAAAAAAGAGAATGGTGAAGATTTTATGAATTTTTTAGGTTATAATCCTTTACAAAATGCAATTGATATTTATGTAAAAGCAGATTATGTAACTCCTGAAAAAATGACTGAAATTGAAAATAAGTACAAAGGAAACCAATTTGTTTCTGATATTTCTTATGACAAACCTTTGATTGATTTACTAACTAAAAATGTAAAAAGAATAAGTTTATTTGTATTGATTTTTAGCGGATTGGCAACATTAATTGTTATTGTATTAATAAATAGTTCTATTCGATTATCAGTTTATTCTAAAAGATTTACTATAAAAACCATGCAAATGGTAGGTGCTACAAAACAATTTATTAGAAAACCTTTTATTTGGCGAAGTGTAAGATTAGGAATTGCTGGCGCTATTTTAGCTTTAGTTGAACTTGCTGCTGTAATTTATTATTTTAACACTCATTTTCCTGAATTTAGTTTGATTGAAGATAGAATAGAATTGGCAATCTTATTTGGTACAATCTTTTTTATAGGAATATTCATAACATGGTTTAGTACCTTTTTTGCAACACAACGATTTTTAAATTTAAGAACAGACGAACTATATTATTAAATTTTTAAACATTTTAATGATTTATAATTAAATATTTTATCACAAGATTATGGCTAAAAAAATTAATGAAAAAAATAAATTATCTGGAGAATTTCTTTTTGGAAAAAGAAATTATACTATTATGATAATTGGAGTTATAATCATACTAATCGGATTTATTTTAATGACCGGAGGCGGTAGTGATGATCCTAATGTTTTTAATGAAGATATGTATAATTTTCAACGTATTCGCTTAGCACCAACAATTGTACTCATCGGACTTGCAGTAGAAATTTATGCAATTATGGTAAATCCAAATAAAAAAAAATAAAAACTTTTATTTGTACAAAACTTATTTAATCCATTTTTCATGAGTTATTTAGAAGCTATTATTCTTGGTATTATTCAAGGTTTAACCGAATTTTTACCAGTATCATCAAGTGGCCATTTAGAACTGGCAAAGGCTATTTTTGGAGATCAATCTTTACCTCAGGAGAGTTTAACTTTTACAGTGATTTTACACTTTGCTACCGCCATGAGTACTATGGTTGTTTTTAGAAAAGAAGTCTTTACAATAATCAAAGGACTATTTCAATTTAAATGGAATGACGAGTTACAATTTTCACTAAAAATTATTATTTCAATGATTCCTGCTACAATCATTGGATTGTTATTTGAAGATGAACTAGAAGCCTTCTTTGGTGGAAAAATTCTAATGGTTGGATTTATGCTATTAATAACCGCTTTATTATTATTACTTGCTGACAAAGCAAAAAACACCAATCAAAATGTAAATTATAAAAATGCTTTTATTATAGGTGTCTCTCAAGCCATAGCAATGCTTCCTGGAATTTCTCGCTCAGGAGCAACAATATCAACTTCTGTTTTACTTGGAATTGACCGAGTAAAAGCAGCACGTTTTTCATTTTTAATGGTTGTACCTTTAATATTCGGCAAGGTAGCTAAAGATATTTTAGGAGGAGAAATAAGTTTTCAAAGTGATCAAATTGGCAGTTTGAGTGTTGGTTTTTTGGCGGCCTTTATTTCAGGTCTGTTTGCATGTAATTGGATGATATCTTTAGTAAAAAAAAGTAAACTTTACTACTTTGCTATTTATTGTTTTATTGTCGGTGTTATTGCCATAACTTATGCATACTTTTATTTATAATGGAGGCTGAAGATTTTCAAACTGGTCAGGTTATATTAATTGATAAACCATTAAAATGGACTTCTTTTCAAGTTGTAAATAAATTGAGATGGGCAATTAAACAAAAATATAAAATCAAAAAAATAAAAGTTGGTCATGCCGGAACACTAGATCCATTGGCAACAGGGTTGTTAATTATTTGTACAGGAAAGTTTACTAAAACTATTGATCAACTTCAAGCAGAAACAAAAGAATATACTGGCACATTTCATTTAGGGGCTACCACTCCTTCTTTTGATTTAGAAACTAAGGTAAATCAAATTTTTGATACAAACCATATAACTGAAGAAACTATACACAAAGCTACAAAGTTATTTTTAGGAGAAATTGAACAAACACCTCCATTATTTTCTGCAATTAAAAAAGATGGTGTTAGATTATATGAATTGGCAAGAAAGGGAGAAACCACAGAAATAAAATCTAGAAAAATTACCATTTACGAATTTGAGATTACAAAAATTAATATACCAAATATTGAGTTTAAAATAGTTTGCAGCAAAGGAACTTATATTCGATCAATAGCAAATGATTTTGGAAGAGCTTTAAATTCTGGAGCTTATTTATCATCGCTTAGACGAACTAAAAGTGGTGATTTTGTTGTAAATAATGCTATTGAACCTATAGAATTTATAAAGAATTTAGGTTAAAACAAATGAGAAATCCAACTACTTTCTGCTGGCATTTCCCAATAGTTTTCATATTCTTCTTTTGTATTGATCAGATTATCTAAAACTATGGTCTTTTTCGAAACTCCCCTATTTTTAATTAACTTTTTAAAATCAGAAATTTCTTTTATTTGAACGTATTCTCCTTGTTTAAAACAAACATTAACTTTATCAAGTAATGTAACTTTAAATTCCTTTTCTAAAGAAAGAATAAAACTAATTAATTCATCATTTTGCTCAATAGATAAAGGGGTTTTATCAGAAATAAATATTATAATAAAACGCTGGTATTTAATTTCAAAAAAAGAATCTACCATTGAAAATTCTTTTAAATATTTTTCAACTTTCCCCTTTACAACAGGAAATTCATCGGTATAGAATTTCCTACTTGAAGGGTAAATATATATCTTTGAAGTTTCGGACAATAAATTATAATCAACTAACATAAAAAATTTAAATCATAAATTTTAAAAAATCAACTATATCGTTTTCAATACTTTCTCCCTTATCATAGTTATACCAATACTGCAATTCTTTTTTAATATGTGCATCAATTACACCATGTTTTTCTTTATAAGTATTCAATAAATTGGCTGCTTTTTGAGAACGTGGACCCCATGAATTTATAACTTCATTGGTTTTTTTATCAATTACAATTAATTTAGGAATTGATTTTGATCCATTGGTTAAAAATTGATCCATCAAATCATTATTTTCATCTCTTAATACAATCTTTAAATCAATTTTTGGATTGGTCTCTGCAAATTTATTAAATATTGGCAGTGTTTGAGCAGCATCTCCACACCAACTTTCAGTTAACACCAACCAGGTAAATTCTTTTTGAATTTTTTGAGCTTTTGTTTCAGCTTTAGTAGAAAGTTTAGTTTGTTTATCTAAACGTTTCATTCTTTTATCATTTAACTTTGTATAATTGAATAAATCATCATTCTGATTTATTCCAGTTGACTTTTTCTCTTTTATTAATTTCAAAATCAACTCTTTATATTCAATATAACTTATAGCTTTTTTTAAACTATTTTGTATTACTTTCTTCATAATAAATTTTTCAATTTGTTTAAACCGTAGACGAGAATAAATAGAAAACCTGACTAAATTTTATAATTTAAACCATTTAGCATCAATTTTACCAGACTCTCTAAATCAAAATTATAATTCCAATTCCAATCTCTTTTTGCCTGTTTATCATCTATACTCTGAGGCCAACTATCTGCAATTGCTTGCCGATCATCCGATTTATAATTTATTGAAAATTTGGGAATAAACTTTTTAATGACTTTAGCAATTTCTTTTGGTGAAAAACTTATTGCAGCTATATTATAAGAAGTGTATTTATCAAACTTTTCATGCCGCATTATATTTACAGTAGCATCAATAGCATCACCCATATACATCATAGGTAAAGTTGAATTTGCATTTAAAAAACTTGTATATGATTCATTTTTTATTGCCTCATGAAAAATTTCTACAGCATAATCCGTAGTCCCTCCTCCTGGGACTGTTTTATAACTAATAATTCCCGGATAACGTACACTGCGTACGTCTACACCATATTTATCATGATAATAAGCACACCAATTTTCACCGGCCACTTTGCTAATACCATAAACTGTAGATGGAGCCATAATAGTTTCTTGTGGTGTATTTTGTTTTGGCGATGAAGATCCAAAAACTGCTATTGAACTTGGCCAAAAAACTTGTTTTATAGCTTTTTCTTTAGCTAAATCAAGTACATTTAAAAGTGTAGTCATGTTTAAACTCCAAGCTTTATGTGGATGTTTTTCGGCTATCGCCGAAAGCATAGCTGCCATTAAATACACTTGTTTGACTTTATATTTTTTAATAACTTTTAAAATATCTCTTTTTTTTGTTGCATCTAAGATTTCAAATGGCCCCGATTTCATTACTTCATAATTTGCCACTCTTATATCAGAGGCAATTACATTTTCATTACCATAAATTTGTCGTAATTTCAAAACAAGTTCAGTTCCAATTTGCCCACTAGAACCTATTACTAAAATAGTTTTCGCCATATTTTATTTTATTTTTAAGCGCTACAAATATACTGAATAATTAAACAGTTTTACTAATACTATATCGATTAGATATACTAAAAAATATTCCTTATTTTTGATTCTTTTTAAGAAAATTTTTATCATGTCAATAAAAAACATTTTTTTTATTTTTATCATACTACTTATTATTTCTTGTGACAAAAAAACTTCAAAAGATAATATAATTATACAAAAAGATACTACTCTAACTAAAAAAGCAATAGCAATTAATATTGAAGTAAAACTCAATTCTAAAGCAAAAAAAATAGTAGAAAATTGGAAAGAATATCAAAATTTTGATAAATTTATAATACAGTATCGTAATATCTCATCGAGTGACGGATTTCTCAATGCTGATGAACTTTCAGAATTAGCGCAACAACTAAAAGATTCTATTAGAATTGAAGAATTTCAAATACCTTCGGTAAGAATTCGGTTAAATGTTTTATATAATGAAACATTAAGACTTGCCGATATGTCAACAATCAAAAATATGACTGAGATAGATTTTATTAATGAAAATAAAAATATTTTAAATGCCTTTTCTGCATTAAACTCAAAAATTAATAACATAATTAATCAAGAAAATTTGAATAGTGAAGTAAGTAAATTTATTGATGAAATAATAAACTCTTCCGATTCATCAAAAACAAATCAAATAAAACATAATACTTTTGATTCTATTCCAAAAGAAAGATTAAAACTCGAAAAAAGAATTATATGAAATTTTACTTATTCCTAATAATTACCATTATTTTATTTGGAAATGCTTTTTCACAAAATAATGAAAAAAATATTGAAGATATTCATTCTTTTATGAACCAATGGCATAAAAATGTTGCTAAATTTCAATTTGAAGAATACTTTAATAAAATGAGTCCAGATGGTGTTTTTATTGGAACAGATGCTATAGAAAACTGGACAATACCAGAGTTTAAAAAATTTGCAAAACCATTTTTTGACAAAAAAAAGACTTGGGATTTTAAACCTTTAGAACGAAATATTTACATATCAGATAATAATAACTTTGCTTGGTTTGATGAACTTTTAAATACCTGGATGGGAATTTGTAGAGGATCTGGTGTCTTAAAGAAAAAAAATAATGAATGGAAAATAGTTCACTATGTACTTTCCGTTAGTATACCAAATGATGATATTAAAAAAGTAATCGAATTGAAAAAAGTTAACGATTCTCTTATTCTAACTGAATTCAACAACTAACACAAATAATTTTTTACTATATTTGACATTCAAAAAATAGCTATTTTCAATTCCCCTTTTTAATGAAAAAAATTATATTAATATTTTTCTTTTTTACTATACTCCAATCTTTTGGTCAATATAATGAGAATGCGCCATGGATGAGGAACATTGACCAAAATAAATCAGCAATTTCAAAAACTACTTTACAAAATATATCAGCCTCTTTTAATCATTATTGGAAAAATAAAGATTTTAGTAAAAAAGGAAGTGGACATAAACCATACAAACGATGGGAAAACCATTGGAAAAATTATTTATTAAAAGATGGTACAATAGCAACGCCAAATGTGATTTGGAATGCATGGGAGCAAAAACAAAACATTGCTAAAAGTACTGTTAGCAACTGGCAATCTAAAGGACCTTATACAACTAATGTCAAAACGGGTCAAGGAAGAATTAATACTTTTATAATTGATCCCAATGATCCAAGTATTTTTTATGTTGGAGCTCCATCTGGTGGTATTTGGAAATCTACAGATTCAGGTATTAATTGGACTCCTTTATCTGATTTTATTCCTCAAATTGGAGTTTCAGGAATAGCAATAGATCCAAATAATTCAAAAATTATTTATATAGCAACTGGTGATGATGATGCTTTTGACACATATAGTGTTGGTGTTTTAAAATCTACTGATGCAGGTGTAAATTGGAATACAACAGGTTTAGATTTTTCAACAACAAATTCTATTTCAAATGAAATTTATATTCATCCTGCAAATTCAAATATTATTTGGGTTTCAACTAGTAAAGGATTTTTCAAAAGTACTGATGCTGGGGTAAATTGGAATAAAAAATTATCTGGAAATATTTTAGATTTTAAATTAAAACCTGGAGATCCTAGCACAATATATGCAGTAACATCATCCACTTTTTGGAAATCAACCAATTCAGGTGATAGTTTTACACAAATTACCAGTAATTTACCTACTTCATCTTCTCGTTTTGCTATTGATGTTAGTCCAGATAATCCAGAAATAATTTATGTATTAAGTGCAAAAAATGACAACACTTTTCAAGGTCTATACAAGTCTATCAATAGTGGAGATACTTTTGACAAAACTGGTGAAACTGATGATATTTTTGGAGACAGTAAACAAGCTTGGTATGATATGGCTTTAACTGTTTCTCCTACAAATGCAAATATGGTTTTTGTAGGTGTTCTTGATATTTGGAGCTCAACTGATGGTGGAAATAACTTTACTCAAAAAAACCGCTGGTGGGATCACTCTGAAGATTCTTATACACATGCTGATATCCATTTTTTAAGATACTTTAATAATAAATTATATGCAGGTACTGATGGCGGTATTTATCAGTCAGCAGATAATGCAAACAGTTTTACTGATTTAACCGAAAATTTAAATATCAGCCAATATTACAGAATTGCAACAGCCAAAAGTTCAGCATTAAATATTGTAGGAGGATTACAAGATAATGGCGGGTTTGCATATAGCAATAATCAATGGTATAAATACCATGGTGGAGATGGAATGGATTGTGCTGTTGACCCAATTAATGAAAATACTTACTATGGCTTTTCCCAATATGGTGGAAGCTTAAATGTCACTTATAATGGAGGTGCTACAGAAGGAGGTACAATCACTGAAGCTCCTAGTAGTGAAACCATCGGTGATGATAGAGGTGGTAATTGGATCACTCCACTAGTTGCAAATAATGAAGGTGTTTTATACTCTGGTTATTCAAAATTATATAAATTAAATAATAATACTTGGCAAGCTGTTTCATCAAATGTATTTGGTGGCGATTTAGACAATATAAATATCGCTCTTTCAAATAATGAAATCATTTTTGTATCAAAATTATATATATTATACAAAAGTATTGATGGTGGGGTAACATTTAATCAAATAGATTTTAACTTTCCAAATTTTATCAGTTCTATTGAAATAAATAATCAAGATAGTGATATTATTTATATAACAAATAGTGGATTTGATGAGGGTGTTTTTCAATCATTAGATGGAGGAGATAATTGGACTAATATCACTAAAAATTTACCTAACGAACCTAAACTAATTATTAAACATCAAAATCAAAGTTTAATCAATGATCTTTTTATTGGTACCAGTATAGGTGTTTATCATATTAATGATAATATGACTGAATGGGAAGTTTTTGACACAAACCTGCCTAATGTACCTATTTATGACATTGAAATTAATATTGAAGATAAAATCATCTCCGTTGGTACATACGGAAGAGGTGTTTGGCAATCACCAATTGAAGTTACCAAAGCTGATAATGACATTAGTTTGTTAAAGATAAACTCAAATAATAATTTCCAATGTAGTGGTTTTACACCAATTATTACTGTTAAAAATAATGGACAAAATACATTTAATTCAATTGATATAAACTATTTTGTTGACGATATCCCTTATAATTATACTTATAATGGAATTATTTCACCAAATGAAACCAAAGAAATAGAATTACCTAATAATAGCTCTATTACTATTGGAAACCATAAACTTAAAATGGAAACTTTAATCACCAATGATGCATTTAGTGATAATAATATTTTATATGCGACTTTTACAACAAATAATACAGGTATAGGTCAATACATAAACACTTTTGGAGATTTAAATACAGATGATTGGCTTACTAGCACTTTGGGAAATTCAACAGATTTATGGCAAAGAGGAACACCAACTTCAACAAAATTTAATAATATATTCAATTTTTCTTATAATACGAATTCTTCCGGAAACTATACAGATGAAACTACTGGTTACCTCGTTTCACCTTGCTATGATTTAACACAAATGGAAAATCCTGTTTTAAAATTTGATATGGTATTTGATATTGAATTAGATTGGGATGTTTTATATATGGAATATACTTTAAATAATGGTGAAACTTGGGAAATATTAGGCTCTGCAAATGACCCAAATTGGTATAATAGTAATTTTATTGATCCTCAAAGACCAATTACTGTAGGTAAACAATGGACAGGTACTGATACCACCATAAAAGAATACAGCTTTAATTTATCATCTTTCAATAATGAAAGTAATATTATTTTTCGTTTTGTTTTTGCTTCAGACTGGGCCTCTAATAATGAAGGAGCTGCTATTGATAATTTTACTATCGCTGCATCTGCACTATTGGCGGTTGATAATATAACCAAAAATGGTTTTAAAGTATATCCAAATCCTTCTAGTTCATTTTTTAATATCCAAAGACAAGGCAATGAAAAAATGCAAGTATCAGTATATGATATTACTGGAAAACTAGTCTTCCAAGAAAAGGAAATCTTCAATTCACATTATTCATTGAATCTTTCAAAAATTAATAGTGGGATTTACTTTTTAAAAATAATTGAAGGTAATAAACAAGTTACAAAAAGATTAATGGTTAAATAGTAACAGCAAATATTTCAATTTTAAGCATTATTTTTTTTTCTTATATTTATAAAAAACCTAATGCTTAATTTTTTTTATCTAAAATTTATTTTTTTTATCCTATGTAGTACTGTCGTTCTTGCACAAGAAAAATATACAATCAGTGGAATTGTTAAAGAAGCTTCTAGCAATGAAAGTTTAATTGGAGTAACTATTGTTTTCCCTGAATTAAATAGTGGAGTTACAACAAATGAATATGGATTTTATTCTATCACCTTACCCAGTGGCTCATATACTATTCAAATTAGTTCAATCGGATTTCAAGATATTGTTCAAAAAATAGATTTGAACAAAAATTTGAAAATGAATTTTAAACTTGAAATTTTTGTTGAAGAGTTAGAAGAGGTTGTAATTAAGGAAAACGTAGAAAAAATAAATATTCGTAAACCACAAATGAGTATTAATGCACTTACTGTGGAAACCATTAAAAATATCCCTTTGGTTTTTGGGGAAGCCGATGTTATCAATTCTATTCTATTACTCCCAGGAGTAACTAACGCAGGAGAAGCTTCTACAGGTTTCAATGTAAGAGGTGGTGCAACAGACCAAAATCTTATCTTATTGGATGAAGCTATAATTTTTAATTCATCCCATCTGTTTGGCTTTTTCTCAGTATTTAACCCTGACGCAACGAAAGATGTAAAACTTTACAAAGGAGGTATTCCATCACGATATGGAGGGCGTATTTCTTCTGTGCTTGAAGTATTTCAAAAAGAAGGAAACAGTAAAGAATTTAAAATTAGCGGAGGTATTGGTACAATTGCAAGTCGAATTCTTATGGAGGGTCCTATTGTTAAAGATCGTGCAGCTTTTTTGATTGGAGGAAGAGTATCTTATGGTCAATACTTTCTTCCGGCTTTAGACATCGATAATTCAGCTAGCTTTTATGATATCAATGCTAAAGCCCACTATCGCTTAAATGAAAAGAATAAGATTTTACTGTCGGGTTACTTTGGAAGAGATAGTTTTAGCTTAGATAAAAATTTTACAAATACATTTGGTAATTCTGTATTAAACTTTCGCTGGAATCATATAATATCAGATAAAATATTTTCAAATCTATCATTAATTTATTCTGAATATTTCTTTGGATTAGAATTAAATTTACTCGGATTCAATTGGGATTCAAATATTCGTCAGTTTAATCTAAAGTATGATATTAACGATTATAAAAGTGATAAACTCAAAATTAATTATGGATTTAATAATATATACTATGTGTTTAACCCTGGTACAGTTAAGCCTCTTGATCAAAATTCAGATATTTTAGAAGAACAATTAACCAAAAAATATGCCAATGAATTTGCAGCTTATGTTGATATTGAACACTTTATTTCAGAAAAATTTAGCATGGAATACGGTATTCGTTTGAGCCTTTTTGCACGTTTAGGACAAGATGATTTTAACTTCTATAAAAATGACGATCCAGTAATTTTTGATCCTTTTTTACTAACTTACTTAGAAGCTGAACCATTAGATTTGGTTGATCCTCCTCCAGGTTTTTCAAGCGGTAATGGAACAGGAATTTCTGATATCTATACAAATCTTGAACCTCGTATTTCCGCTTCTTATAGATTTAATCCCAATACGTCAATTAAAGCAAGTTATAATCGTATGGCGCAATACATACATTTGCTTTCCAATACCAGTTCGCCAACTCCATTAGATGTATGGACACCTAGCGGACCGTATGTTAAACCTCAAATATTAGATCAATATGCACTTGGTTTTTATAAAAATATTAACAACGGTTCATATACTATTGAAACTGAAGTTTTTTATAAAGATATTGAGAACAGAATAGATTATATAGATGGTGCTAATCTGATTGCCAACAATGCGATTGAAAGGGTAATTCTTAATGGAGAAGCCAGAGCTTATGGTATGGAAGTATTATTTCGGATAAATAAAAATAAATTTAGTGGATGGCTAGCTTATACACTGTCCAAATCTGAGCAACGCACTCCGGGAAGAACTCCTAAAGTAGATAATGGAAGAAGTAATAAGGAAACAGGAATAAACCTTGGAAAATGGTATAATACTCCTTATGATAAAAGCCATGATATAGCCTTATTTGGCAGTTATACTCTAAACAAGAAATGGAGATTAAATATGGACTTTATTTACCAAACTGGCCAACCCACCAATTATCCTATAGGTCAGTTTGAGCTTCAGGGACTTACTATTCCATATTACGGTCTCCGCAATGTTGAGCGTCTCCCTGATTATCACCGCTTTGATATTTCGGCTAAATTTGTTCCTACAAAAAAAGCTTCCAGCAAATGGCAGTCTGAGTGGGTATTCAGTATTTATAACGTATATAATAGAAAAAATGCTGCCTCTATTAGCTTTAGGCGTAATTTAGATACCGGAGTTAATGAAGCCATACAAACCTCTATTTTTGGTATTGTGCCTGCATTAACTTATAATTTTAAATTCTAATATTATGAAAAAAATTGTATTTATTGTAATAGTAGCATTGTCCCTTGTAAACTGCGAAGATGTAATTAATATAGATATTCCATCAGAAGAACCTCGTTTAATTATTGATGCTATTATTAAAGTTGACACGAGCCTGACATTCCAAATTATAAGAGTTAAAGTAGGCTTAACAGATGCTTTTTTTGGTGAAGTTGCTGTAACTGATTTAAAACAAATTACCATTACAAATTTAGGTATCAATCCTACTTTTGCAAATCCGGGTTTTGTAGCACTTTTAGAAGTAGAACCTGGAGTGTATCAAAAAGAGGTTAGCAACTCATTTTTAACTAAAGGTGAATTAATATTTCAAGTTGATCATGAAGATCAGCTATATCTAGCTCGTACTTATTATGTTCCATCTGTACCAATCGATACGCTTATTCAAGGAGTCGGAA
The DNA here is from genome assembly GCA_030613745.1 of Flavobacteriaceae bacterium. GTDB lineage: Bacteria > Bacteroidota > Bacteroidia > Flavobacteriales > Flavobacteriaceae > Lutimonas. The sequence continues at coordinate 15,936 of JAUWLK010000029.1, forward strand.
CAACTCTTAATGGTGGTCAAACTGAAATTGTTACAACCTATACAGATAAAGCTGGTCGCAATGATTTTTATCTTTTTGATTTTGATTTTAATGAATTCTTTTTATCAAAAGACGACTTTTACCAAGGTGAGCAATTTCAATTTTCCTATTTATACGATAGAATTCTTGAACCGGGCCAGAAGATTGATATAAGCATTCTTGGTATAGATAGGGCATTTTTTAACTATATGAATTTAATTATTGAACAAAGCAAATCTGACCTCGATATTTTTGCTACTCCGGTAGCTACAGTAAGGGGTAATATCATTAATGTTACAGATATTGACAATATCGAGCATTTTGATAATGTAGACCAAACAAATAATTTTGTGCTAGGGTATTTTTCTGTTGTTCAATCTTTTACAAAAACTATTATAATTGAATAATGATTTTGTAGAAATTTTTCTTTTAAAAAAAAAGCCTTCAACAATATATGTTGAAGGCTAGATACTGAAACGATTTCAGCATAAACAAAGGCAACGACTTACTCTCCCACCTAGTGGCAGTACCATCAGCGCTGATAGGTTTAACTTCTCTGTTCGGTATGGGAAGAGGTGAGACCTATCGCTATAATCACCTTAAAAATTTAGTTGAAGGTTAAAAAGTTATAAAGTTAAAAGTATTTCACTTTTCAACTTTGAACATTTAAACATTCAAACTGCAGCTTTACTGCTTATAAGTTGACACATTAAAATAATGAATTCGTATTTTATATAAAAAAAGAAGTTCTTGTCCCTCCCGAAGGAGGGACTTACATAAGCCTATGGGTTATTAGTACTACTTGGCTATGACATTACTGCCTTTACACCTATAGC
>JAUWLK010000027.1 GCA_030613745.1 Flavobacteriaceae bacterium
AATCCTTTTGCTAACGATACTTTTTTTAGGCTGTTCGTCAAAAGAGAATAAAGGATCCGTTATAATAAATGACGATAAAAATTATAAAGTAATTGCATATCTTACCAGTTGGCAAGATAATTGGGGCAATAATTTCGAAAAAGCAAATCAAATAACACACATTAATTATGCTTTTGCAAATATTAAAAATGGTCAGGTAATTTTAGGAGGTGAAAATGATGCTGAGGATCTGAAAAAACTGAATACCCTAAAGGAGGTGAATCCAAATTTAAAGATTTTAATTTCCATTGGAGGATGGGGATGGTCAGGCAATTTTTCAGATGCGGTTTTAACTGATAATTCAAGGCAAATATTTGCAAATAGTGCAATAGATTTTATGCTAAAGCATAAGATTGATGGCGTTGATCTGGACTGGGAATATCCAGGGTTAATTGGAGCAGGTAATGTTTACAGACCAGAGGATAAAGAAAATTTTACAGCGATATTAAAATTGTTAAGAATAAAAATGGATTCCATTAGTACTAACCAAAAATATCTCTTAACCATAGCCACCGGAGCGAGTCAAAGTTATTTAGATCATACAAACATGAGGGAGGCGCAGAAATATCTTGATTTTATTAATATTATGACCTATGATTTTTATACGGGTTCAAGTGATAATACAGGGCACCATGCCAATCTTAGTATTTCCGAATATACTGATCAAAAAAGGATAAGAAGTGCATTTTCTGCAGTGCAGCAACATGTTGATGCGGGCATACCTATAAATAAAATTGTTTTAGGTGTTCCGTTTTATGGAAGGTGGTGGAATCGGGTAAATCCAGAAAATAACGGATTATATCAGCCAGTAAATGGAACCTCTGGCTATTATAATTATAGGGAAATTTCAGATAGTTTGAATAGTAATAATGGCTATATTTCTCATTGGGATGATTCTGCGAATGCACCTTATATATGGCGTCAAAAAGATTCACTTTTTATTACTTATGAAAATGCTAGATCTATTGAACTCAAAGCAGATTTTGTTAAAAATAAACAACTTGGAGGTATCATGTTTTGGCAGATGAATGGAGACAATGGAACACTCTTAAAAACAATTTCCGATAATTTGAATTAAATAATTTATACTTAAAAATATATGATAGCACTTAATCAATATTTAAAAAGAAAGATAACACTTATTATACTATTTACGATACTTTTATTTTCTGAATTGTATGCACAAACTCAAATTGATTCTTCCAGGATTGTTCGAGTTTTAACATTCAATATTTACCATGGAGAAACGATGAAAGGAGATTTTGATTTGGATTTGATTTCCAATGTGATAATGTCTGTCAATCCTGATTTGGTAGCACTTCAAGAAGTAGACTTTAATACCGAAAGAGCAAAAAATATGGATTTGCCTACCGAACTAGGTATAAGAACAGGACTTACACCTCTTTTTGGCAAGGCAATGGAGTTTGACGGTGGAGAATATGGCGAAGGAATATTGTCTAAGTATTCGTTTTTTAGTACAAAAAACCATGCACTTAAAGCGCAAATGGACAAGGAACCAAGGAGTGCTTTAGAAGTTAATATAGTAATACAAAGTGGTGATTCGATACGCTTTGTTGGAACGCATTTAGATCATACCGAGGACGGAACAGATAGGATCAATCAAGCAAAACAACTCAATGATCTTTTTACAAAAGATAGCATTCCATCAATCTTAGTAGGTGATTTGAATGCCGAACCAGAAAGTAATACGATGTCTATTTTTTATAAAGAATGGGGAAAATCATTTTCAGAAAACACACCAACATGGCCATCCGTTAATCCAACTAGAAAAATAGACTATATTCTATTTAGACCAGTAAACAGATGGAGAGTGTTAGAAACAAAAGTAATTATCAATGAAATTGCTTCTGATCATTGTGCGGTATTGAGCGTATTAGAATTGATAAATTGAGAACTACCCACTTTGATATTATTTATGGATGAGCTTGTTGACATAGTAGATTTTGATGGAAATGTAACTGGTAAAACCTGTTTAAAATCTGAAGCCCATAAACGAGGTTATTGGCATCCTTGTGTACATATATGGTTTTATACAAATGATGTTAAGATATTAATTCAAAAGAGATCTGTTAGTAAAGATACTTATCCAGATCTATGGGATGTATCTGTGGCCGGACATATAGGAGCAGGGGAAAAACCAATAATTGCTGCTCAAAGAGAAATTTTAGAAGAAATTGGCCATTCGGTTCTAACCAATGAATTAAAATTGATTGGTAATTATAAAAGTGATTATAAACATCACAAATTTCTAATAGATAGGGAATTTCATTATATCTACATAGCAAAACTTTCTATGACAATAGATGAATTAGTACTTCAGAAAGAGGAAGTTACCGAATTAAAATTAATTTCAATTGAGAACTTAAAAGAACAGATTTTGGACAAACATACATCATCCGGTTTTGTACCATATCCGCTAGAATATTTTACCATGGTTTTTCAATTTATTGAAAAACAGCTGTAATCTTTTCTAACAAAAAAATATTAAACGGTCGTTTCAATTATTTTTATATCTTTGTACATATATTATAAAAAATATAATATATATAAAATAATTTTCTATTAACTAAAATACATAAAAGGTAAAAATTAATAAAATCATGATAAAAAAAAGTTTTATTTTATTAACAGTATTTTTATTCATTTTTTCTTCTAACACACTTCATTCTCAAGAATTTAAAGGAGTTGTTTATTATGATACTAATGCCAATGGCAAGTTGGATAATGAAGAACAGGGGATCAAAGATATTCTTATTTCAAATGGTCAAGAAGTCATTGCTACAAATAAAGAAGGAAGATTTCGTTTACCACAATTAGAGCTTAGTCACTTTATCACTATACACCTACCAGCCAATTATAGTGCAAAAGAATTTTATATAAAATCCTCAGAAAAAATAAAATCTTATGATTTTGCGTTGACAAGTAAACAAAAAAAGGATAATTTTAGCTTCGTACAAATCTCTGATACAGAAACGTATGTGTTTAGAGATTGGCTCAATAATTTAAAAGAATACGTCCAATCAGAAAAACCTGCGTTTACCATCCATACTGGCGATATTTGTTATAAAAAAGGACTTATTTTTCATAGCGAACAGGTAACTACCGAAAAACTCGGAGGTCGTATGTTGTACTGTATAGGAAACCACGATCTTGTTGAAGGTGGTTATGGAGAAGAAATGTATGAAGACCTTTTAGGGCCAGTTTATTATTCTTTTGAAGAAGGAAATGCATTGTTTGTTGTAACACCAATGATTCATGGAGATTACAAGCCTTATTATTCAAAAAAACAGGTATATCATTGGCTCAAAAATTTGTTGGAGCATTTCCCAAAAGAGCAGCCTAAATATTTTTTTAATCACGATGTGCTTACACAAGGCGATATCTTCAATTATGGTTTTAACAAAGAGGAGTCTATCAATTTAAATGAGTATAATCTGAAGGCCTGGGTATACGGACATTACCACACCAATCATATAAGAAAACATGGAGAATCCGGAGTAACTTCTATAAGTACTGCCTCTATTGCGATGGGCGGAATTGACCATGCTCCATCTTCATTTCGTGTTATAAGTATAGATGATAAAGGAGATTTTCATACCCAATTGCGCTACACTTCCATTGATAATAAAATTACCATCGTTTCTCCTAAAAGAAATATGACTTTTGAAGAAAATGGCGAGTTGCAGGTATCTGTGAATGCATATCACAGTGCTTCTTCAACAGTAAAAGTTCGGTACAGTATTCGTGGCCCTGGTCACAAAATTGATTGGCATACCACAAAATCCAATGAAGATTGGAATGAAATGAAAGCAATTACTGATTGGAATTGGATCGCTTCCTGGAAAATACCAAATGAAGCCTATGGCAAAAAGTTTGAAATTATTGCAGAAGCAACCCTAAAGAACGGAAATGTAATTCGAACACAGGAGCAATTCACGTTAAAAACCCCATACAATAAGATATCCTTAAAAGGAAACTGGACAAATCTAGCACATAATGCACAGCACACAGGTGATTCATCACAAGAAATAAAACCGCCATTAAGCCTCCAATGGATGCAAAATGTTGGATCAAATATTTTTATGTGTTCTCCTATTTATGCGGATGGCTTGGTGTATATAGCTACGTCTGATGATAATAATTATAAAAACTGTCATATTATTGCATATAACGCTATTACTGGTAAAGAACATTGGCGTTATAGAGTTGAAAGCTCTATTAAAAATTCTATAACCTTTAGTAGCGGGCTTATTATTGGAACAGATTCAGAAGGAATTACTTATGCTTTAGACGGTAAGACGGGTAAACTTTCGTGGAAGAAAGATCTTAATATTCATGATATGCCCTCTTTTATATCTGGAATTACAAGTGAGCATGGAATCGTATACACAGGTTGGGGTAAAGGTCTATCAGCAATCAATGCAAAAAATGGAACTACCCTATGGGAAAATAAAGAATGGCATGGAGGAGAAGGTTCTACGCCAACGCATACCGTTGGATCGGGAGTTTTAATAGCCTCTTCTCATTGGAAAAGTCTATATGGACATGATATAAAAACAGGCAAACTACTTTGGCAACGAAGCGATGAAGGGTTGAGATTTCGTGATGGATCTGCAACTATTGTAAACGATACTTTGGTAATTGCCGCCAATCAATCCATATTTTTATTAGACCCTAAAACTGGGAAAACCATCAGGCAACGTAAAACAGGATATAGTCATGGGGTAAATACTACACCTTTGGTTACGGACAAATACATTATTGTAGGAACTGCCGATAAAGGAGTCGTTGCATTTGACAAAGTAACACTTGAAGAAGTGTGGAATTTTGAAACGGGAAGTGCGTTATTTTACACTTCTCCTTATACGAAGACAAATGATCAAACTGTTGAAACCACTGTAATATTATCTGGTGACACCCTGTATTTTGGTGCTTCTGACGGCTACTTTTATGCTTTAAATTCAAAAACAGGAAAATGTCTGTGGAAGCAAGATTTTGGTGCACCTATTTTCAGTACTGTTGCATTATCTGGTGATTTGCTATTTGTTGCTGATTTTTCAGGAAATTTTTATGCTTTTAATACGAGCAAAAATAAAACCCAATAAAAACAAACTATTTTAAATTTTGTAGTTTGTCAAAATTAAATTTATGAATATAAAACTTAAATGATGAAAATGATTAAAAAAATCACAATTGTATTACTAATCTTGATTACTGGATTTTCATGTTCTAACAAGAATAAAAATATTGTAAATGCAGAAGAAGATTATCAAATTATACCCAAGCCAACTTCCTTAGAATTCACTAATGGTAGATTTTTAGTTGATTCTAATACAAAAATAGTAGGAAATTCTTCCTTGGAAAATGAGGGAAATTATTTGGCTGATATGTTGAATGCTGCTACGGGCGAAAATATAAGCTTTAACCCTGCTGATGCCAATCAAGGAAATATTCATTTAAAAATAGATGATAGTATTGAGAATGAAGAAGGATATACCCTTGATGTAAGTTTCGATAAAATAGTAATTACCGGCAAAACTCCCCAAGGCGTTTTTTATGGTATTCAATCTTTAAGACAACTTATACCCGTACCTACTGAAGGTTCAACTGGTGCTATTAACTTATTAATACCTGCAGTTTCTATAAAAGATAGTCCTAGATATGTATATAGGGGTATGCATTTAGATGTTGGTCGACATTTTTTTCCGGTTGAAGTTATCAAAGAATACATAGATTTAATTGCTATGCATAAAATGAATACTTTTCACTGGCATTTAACCGAAGATCAAGGTTGGAGAATTGAAATTAAAAAATACCCTAAACTCACTGAAATAGGAGCTTATAGAAAAGAAACTTTAGTAGGGCACGGAGCAACAGCTAAATTGGATAGAGAGTATGATGGTAAGCCATATGGTGGATTTTATACCCAAGATGAAGTTAAAGAAATTGTGGCTTATGCAGCACAAAGGCATGTTACTGTAATTCCAGAAATAGAATTACCTGGTCATTCTTTAGCGGCAATTGCGGCTTACCCGGAATTGGGTAATACTGGTGAACAATACGAAGTTGGAACAAGATGGGGTGTATTTCCGGAAATTTATGCACCAACCGATAAAACTTTTGAGTTTTTGGAAGATGTGTTAACAGAAGTAATGGAGTTATTTCCAAGTAAATATATTCATATTGGTGGTGATGAAGCTCCAAAGAAACAATGGGAAGAAAGTAAATTTGCACAGCAATTGATTAAAAGGGAAGGTTTAAAAGATGAACATGAATTACAAAGTTATTTTATAAGACGAATTGAAAAATTCTTAAATTCAAAGGGAAGAGATATTATAGGTTGGGACGAGATCTTAGAAGGAGGTTTAGCTCCGAATGCAACCGTAATGTCATGGCGTGGGATTGAAGGAGGTATTGAAGCTGCCAAACAACACCATAAAGTTATTATGACTCCCGGAACGCATTGTTACTTTGATCATTACCAGGTGCCTGAAGAAGATCGGGCTAATGAAATTTTGGCAATTGGTGGTTATCTTTCGGTAGAGAAAGTTTATAGTTATGAACCAACACCAGAAGAATTAACGGAAGAAGAGCAAAAATATATACTGGGTGCCCAAGGTAATGTATGGACCGAATATATTAAAACATCAGATCACTTGGAATATATGGTTTTACCACGATTAACTGCTTTGTCTGAAGTGGTATGGTCTTCAAAAAATAACAGAAACTGGGAAGATTTTAATGGAAGATTAAAGCATCTTGTAAAAAGATACGATGCATTGGGATTAAACTATGCAAAACATATTTTTCAGGAAGAAAACGCAATTGAAGAATAAGCTATAGTAAAAGAGCTAAAAACAAGACTAAAGTTAGAGAAAAGGCAAGAGAGGTAGTTAGAACGTTATTTTTTACCTTGCTTGCTCATGTACTCACTCAAAAGCTTCAATATATCACTTAAGGCATAGAAGGAATGACCATTTCTTGTACGGTTTTTAATGATATATCTGATCTTGACTTAACTAATTTATTTTTGGTTACTTTAAAAAATCTTAGAATATCTTCACTACTAACTAATACCTCTTTTTTAAATAATATCGTTTGGAACTTGTCATAATTTGATTTTTAAAATAGTATTGGTTCTATTATTATTGTAAAAAGCTCTAGAAAAGTTAAAAAAAGTAATTAAAGAAGCATATCTAATTCCTTTATCATTGAACTTAATGTCGGAAACAGAGATGGATTTCTGGCAAATATTTGAATTTTAAAGTTTACCCTTATATCTTTTAAACGAATTGGTCTAATCAGAAACAATCCCTCAAGCGTTCTAACCCTACTCAATGCAGTATATGCCTGACCAGAGGCAAAAGTTCCATAGTGGAAATCAATAATGACCTTATCAAAGGAAAGACCCTGCATTTATGAATTGTAATAGCTCAAGCAAGTTTTAAGCGAATTCTTATATTCCCTGGAATTGTTTTTCCTCTTATTCTAAAATTTATTGATGCCATAACCCCTGCTGCGACCCCTGAATCACTTAATTTAGTTAAACAAAATTAAACTTACTAAAACAAATATTTGAAATAAAGTATGGAAATCAGTTAAATACAGTAAAACTATGTCAAGAATTGTTTAAAAGTTTGACTTTTAGCAGGGGTGCTTTCCAAATCATTTTTATTTTCTATTCAAATATTTTTCAATTGTTTGCAAACTAATTGTCAACAAAAAATGTTGTTTTAAAAACAGAGCAAATGTTTTAATATCGGTAGAAGGCAAAAGATCTTTTTTATTTTGCTCAACATAAGATTGACCTTTGCTCATTCGAAATTCAAGATCTTCGGTATTTAAAAACTCTTTACGAATACCTTGCATTGATTTTACAAATTCTATTTGGCGAGATTTATCTACCTCAAAACGTGGAATATAATGAATACTTTCCCATTGACTCGTTTTAATTTTCCAAAACAAATACTCTAATAGTTTTTTGTCTTTTTTGTTTACCCTTTTACCTTCAGCTTGGTGCGATTCAAATGCTTTTTTAAATATTTCTTCGGCTTTACTTCCAAAATCATTTATAATATCTTTCTTATGCCAATGAGGATGTGCCCAATACTTTTTTCTAAGTTCTTGTCTTGTCATATTGTTGTGCTGTTATAATTAAGTTGCGTATGTTCTTTGTGACCTTAAACTTATTTCAAAGCAATTATTACTTACTTGGCGTAGAAGTAAATATACCTAACTCCTATTAATGACAGGTACTTATTCTACTCTCTTGAATGCAATGCAATTCTATTACCTTCTGAATCCAAAAAAAGTGCCATATAACCAATATCTTCTCTTATTAAAGTTTTTTCTTGTAAAATAACTCCTCCTGCTTTTTCAACTCTATTCAATTCAAAAGTAATTTCAGGAGTAGAAAAATAAATTAAAGTGCCATTAGATGATGGTTTATAGAATTTTTCATTTTGCACTAATGAACCACCTGCTCCTCTAGCTTCAGGGTTTTCTGGAAAAGGAAACCATCCCATTTTAGTATCACCAAATTGTTCAATTTGTAATTTAATATCAAACACATTTTCGTAAAAAGATTTGGCTCTTTTCATGTCAGAAACAGGAATTTCAAACCATCCAATCATATTTGTATTCATAATAAATATATTTTAGTTAGTTTGATAAATTTAAAAAAAATATTCTACAAATTGTACTAAAGTTATCTAATTTAAAAAAATTACAAAGAAATAGAATTTCCTATATCCAACAATATCAACTCTTTATTCTTTACTTTAAAAGTATCTATAGCTTTTTTATGATCAATTTCAATATAACCAAAAGTATCATAATGGTAGCCTAATACTTTATTACAGGATATAAAATCAGATGCAATTACTGCACTTTCAATTCCCATAGTAAAATTATCGCCAATTGGCAAAACAGCTAGATCTAATTCTGTTTGTAAAGGGATTAATTTCATATCCATAGTTAAAGCAGTGTCTCCGGCTATATAAATATTACCCTCATCCGTTTCTAAAATAAAGCCTCCGGGTTGGCCTCCATATGATCCATCGGGAAAAGAACTGGTATGAATAGCATTAGTATAAGTTACTCTTCCAAAATCAAATTGCCAACTACCACCATGATTCATTGGGTGACCTTCCAATCCAAGATTACCAAAATGATTTACAATTTCAAAATTTGATACAATTTTTGCACCAGTTCTTTTTGCAATAGCTTCTACATCTAAAATATGATCTTCATGTGCGTGGGTAATTAAAATATAATCCGCTTTAAGCGAATTTATATCAATTTTCTTAGCTAATTCGTTACCTGTAATAAAAGGATCAACAATAATATGAATATTTTCAAATTCTATACTTAAACTTGCATGACCTAGATATGTAATTTTCATGATATTTGAGATTTTGACTTTAAAATTAATCAAATTAAAACATTTAAACAATGACTTGTTAAAAAATAAAAACCGCAAAAAGAAAATACTTTTCACGGTTTTTAAACTAAACTAAAACTAACTCTATCTAAAAATTGTAATTCAAATAAATTGTAAAATTTCTTCCAGGCTCATAAATTCTACCGCTCATTATATCAGAATTTTTGTATGAAAAATTTAAATGCTCATAATACGCTTTATCAAATATATTTAAAACGGCAGCACCAACAGTTAATCCTTTTAATGGTTTTACTCCAGCACTAAAATCAAAAGTTGTAAAGCCAGGAGTTTCTGTCTCTTTAAATGATTCAGAAATACGATCTTGATTATCAACAAAACGTGACTTTAAATTAAACCAGTATTTTTCCTTGTCATAATTTAAACTTAAATGTGCTGTTAACGGAGTAATTTGAGGAAGTGGTTCATCAAAACCCTTATTTTCTCCATAAGTATAAGACAGATCTGATAAAAAACTTAAACTTGAAGTAATATGATAGTTAAAAAACATTTCAAATCCGGTTTGCATTGCTTTATCAACATTAACAAATGTTTTCGCAAAAACAGGTGGTACAGTTGGCATAAATTTTCTTGGTAAATTTTCATCAACTATAGCTGAAATATAATCAGTTAAAATAGAATAAAACACTGTTGCTCCAAAATTAAAATGATCAAAACTTTGTTTTACTGAAATTTCAAATTGATTATTGATTTCAGGATCTAAATAAGGATTCCCAACATACTCATATGGATCTGAACCCACATTAAAATGATTGATATAACGTTCAATCATAGAGGCTGTTCTCACACCTCTACCAAATGCAAATTGCCATTCTGTTTGATTCACCTTATATGCCAACGATACATTTCCACTAAGGTTAACTTCAGATTGATCTTCAATTTTACCATCAACACCATGTAAATCTATAAAATCCTGCTCAGGATCATTAATTGATGAAGAAATAAAATCTGATCTTAATCCGGCAGTAATGATTGTTTTATCAGAAATTTTATATTTACCTTCAGCAAAAACTCCTATATCATTTACTTCCGAATCTTGCCAAATTTTATCAACTTTTATTACTGGTGTTGGTAAAACATTTCCATTCATTATTTTTACAGTACGTATCCTATCACCATCTCTTGCAATAAAATTAGCATCTAAACCTGTAAAAATATTTAATTTATCTGATGGTTTTAATGTTAACTCCGTTTTACCTCCAAAAACAGTAGCAAAAACATTTGAAGATGCCGCAGTAGCTTTAAAACTCGGGCGATCATCATTAGTCATTAAATGATCTACATACGAATAAAACCCTTTAAAAGTTATTGCACTTATCATATTAGAGACATCGGTTATTTTATAATCTAATCCAGCCAAATAACTATCATCATATGGTGAATCCATCATTAATCCTGCATGCATTATATCCCGACCAAATGACTGACGCCAAGTAAATTTTAATCGTTGATTATCTGATGGATTATACCCCATTTTTATAGAATAATCTGTTGATTTAAATGATGATGGCACTTCGGTACCATTCCCATCTGTATAATTACCATAATCTCGATAAGAACCATTTAGTTCTAAATCAAATTTATCTTTTTTATAAACAAATGTTCCTCTAGTAGTAAAGTTATTTCCATTAGTTTCATATCCAGTTTCAATATTACCACTAAAACCATCTTTTTGACTATTTATTGATTTTGAAACCATATTTATAATCCCTCCATAATTTTGACCGAAACGAACCGTAAACGGTCCCCTAATAATTTCAATCTTTTCAATTTCTTCTGGAATTACATGTGTTGTAATTGGATCCATCCTGTTAGGACAAGCATTCAAAATTTTCATTCCACCATCATACTGTACATTTAACTGTTCATACTTAAAAGCTCTAAAAAATGGCTCAGAAGCATAAGCACCTCTTTTTTGAATACCAAATCCTGGTATATCTTTAAATAGATCACTTACATTTCTAGGCTGGGTTGTAGCTTTTATATCATCATAAATAATTTCAGATTGTGCTATATCTCCAAAAGGATCAGCCTTAAGTATTATATTATTGAGTTGAATTGTAATCTCTGCTAAAACTATAATAATATCATTTGTCAATACTATAGTTTTAGATTTGTAATTCATATGTGAAATCAATGCTTTCTCATTTTGATCTGCATTAATTTGAAATTCACCATTTTGGTTGGTTTCGGCAAATTTTTCTGAATTTTGCAATTTAACAATTACATGTTCCAGAAATTTACCGTTTTCATTAGTGATTTTACCTTTTATTACTGATTCTTGTGCATAAATATTAATGCCTATAAAAAGCATTACAGCACAAGCCATAAATAATTTTTTCATTATAAATTGAATTGTTTAAATAATAAATTAGTTATACAATTAATAAATTGTATTTAAATGATTTACACATAAGTATGTGTAATTAAATAAGTTAATTAAACAATTGGAGGTCTTAAAATAGAATCGACAAATATTTGCTCTTTTAATTCAAGATAAAAAAAAGGATTTTGTTGGAATTGCTCCTCAACAATTAAGTAATATGTAAATCTCTTATTTTTTAATGTAAAATATTTTTCTAAATCCAGTTTTGGAGGTTGTGGCATTTTTTGATCCTGATCCAAATTTTGTTGTTTTTTTACTTGTTTTTCTAGGTAACATTTTCCATTACAACTTAAACTGGGTTTGCCTTTATTTTCACACAATTCATTAGCAATGTAATTATAGTTTACTAAATATTCAACAATAGGCAATGCCGGCTGAATAATGGCCAGTAAGTACAAATTAAGAAAAAGATGTGTGAAAATTAATTTTCGCATCACTAAATATTATAAGTACAAAAGTAGATAATTTTGTCTTTTATTTATATGATTTTAATCATTAATTATAATACCAGTCCTATGCCAAATAATACAGAAAATAAAAAAGTACTTAAAGCTAATTTTTTTAATTCGGGATCTAAATCTATTAGATTTTTATTTTTATAAACGGTATATAAATGTTTATATATGGGAATAAATGCAATAACAAATAAAAATTGAATAACTGATGAGAAATGTATAATCGTATAAAGTGAAGCAAATAAAAATGCAGAAATTAATAAACAATAGTGATAATATTTAGCAAACTTCCCACCCATTTTAACTACTAAAGTATTTTTACCTGATTTTATATCTGAATCTCTATCACGCATATTATTCAAGTTCAATACTCCTATACTTAATGAACCAATAGAAAATGCAGGAAAAAGAATTGTATAATCTAAGGTATGCGCATATAAAAAATAGGATCCACAAACACTTAATAATCCGAAAAAAAGAAATACAAATAAATCTCCAAACCCATAATAACCATAAGCTTTTACTCCCATAGTATACTTAATTGCAGCAAAAATACTGACTAAACCGAGTACAAAAAAAATTAGTGAATAAATAATATTTTCTTTGCCAAAAGAAACATAAATTAATAATAATGCAACAAGTAAGGTTATAATACCCGTTATTTTAATTGCATTAAGCATTTGATCTGGTTTTATTTCACCGCTTTGCAGAGTTCTCTTTGGTCCTATTCTATCTTCATTATCTGTACCTTTTACCCCATCACCATAATCATTTGCAAAATTTGAAATAATTTGAAATCCTAATGTTGTTAAAAGGGCGAGTATAAATATCTCTCTATTGAAAAACCCGCTAGAATACGCTAAAAATGATCCTAAAATAATTCCTGAAACTGATAAAGGCAAGGTTCTTAAACGAGCTGCTTTTATCCAAGATTTTATTGTTGCCAAAATATTTATTGCTTAATTAATCAGAAGTTCCTCTAACCCAAACTTCACCACTTAGTTCTAAAGCTTCTTTAACATTAACTGGTTCACCATACGATTTAGCAATGATAAAACAATCATTAAATCCTAATCGTTTCAAGTCATCACGTAATAAAACTGCTTCTTTATAAGTTGTGTATTTACCTATTGCATATTTATTAAAACCATCTTCTTCAAATTCATTTAAATGAGATAAATTATCAGAAATCAAATTAATATTAAAATTGGTATACGCTCCAATCTGAATACTATAAACAATACTCAAATCTGCCAAAGAAGTTGTTGTTGAGTCTAAAATAACGACTTGTCTTATTTTACGTTGCATTTTATGTAAAGAATCAGTATCTACTAAACTTAGATTATTTTTGATTAAATACTCTTCCTTATACTGCTTTGATTTAGGTAAAAAAGACCATAAAAATAAAATAAGTAAAATCAAGCCAAAAACACCCAAAACAATACGGTGTTTTCTTAAAACCGAATTGTTCTCTTCCTCATCTTTTAAAGCAGTTGATAATGTTTTTATTGTATCATTTGCTTCATCGATCTCTTCGTAAATATTTACCAAATTTTTGTCTCTAATAAAAGGCATAAAAATATTTTAAAAATCTATAAATCATTTGCATTAGCTATTAATTCTGCAATATCTAAAACTTTTATTTCTGATTCTTTTTCTTTAATTTTAACACCATCTGTCATCATTGTATTACAAAAAGGACAACCAGTGGCTATGATGTTTGGTTTAACTTCTATCGCATCATCTGTACGTTCTTCAAAAATTTCTTTTTCTCCTTTTTCGGCTTCTTTAAACATTTGAGCACCTCCTGCTCCACAACATAAAGCATTTGATTTGCATCTATTCATTTCAACAAGCTCAACATCTAATTTTCTAATTAAATCTCTAGGAGCCTCATAAATATCATTAGCTCTGCCTAAATAACAAGGATCATGAAAAGTAATTCGTTGTCCACTAAATTTTCCACCTTCAATAGTTATTTTACCTTCATCTAATAAAGATTTTAAAAACTGGGTATGATGCATTACTTCATAATTTCCTCCTAATTCAGGATACTCATTCTTTAAGGTGTTGAAACAATGTGGACAAGTTGTTACTATTTTTTTTATGTCATATGCATTCAACACTTCTATGTTAGTCATTGCTTGCATTTGAAATAAAAATTCATTTCCAGCTCTTTTAGCTGGATCACCTGTACAACTTTCTTCTGAACCTAAAACTGCAAATTCAACTTTTGCTTTGTTTAGTATTTTAACAAAAGCTTTTGTGATTTTTTTAGCCCTATCATCAAAACTTCCTGCACAACCAACCCAAAATAAAACCTCAGGAGTTTTACCTTCTGCCGTCATTTCAGCCATTGTTGGTACTTTCATATTTTTTTATTTAATTTATCATTACTCATCTTTCCAATTCAACCTATCCATTTGACTATATTGCCAAGGTGCTCCATTATTTTCAATATTGGTCATCATTACATTTAATTCTTGAGGAGCATCTGATTGCTCCATTACTAAATATCTTCGCAAATCAGTAATAATAGACAATGGGTCAATATTGACAGGGCATTCTGTCACACAGGCATTACAACTTGTACAAGCCCAAATTTCTTCATTTGATATTGTTGTAAATAAAGATTTATCATCTCCTTTTTCTTTAAAACTTTCAATACCATTTTTATCAATATATTTACCTACTTCTTCAATTCTATCACGAGTTTTCATCATTATAGCTCGTGGTGAAAGTTCTTTTCCTGTTTGATTTGCAGGGCATACTGATGTACATCTGCCACATTCTGTACAAGTATATGCATTCATCAATTGAACCCAGGATAAATCAAATACATCACTAGCTCCAAACTTTTCAGGAGTTTCATCTGCTTCAGATTCAGTTGGAGTTGCGTAAGGATCTGCATCGGGATCTAGCATTAACTTAACTTCATCTGTTACCGATTGTATATTATCAAATTTCCCTAATGGATTTAAATTAGCATAGTATGTATTTGGAAATGCTAATAAAATATGCAAATGTTTTGAATAGTATAAATAATTTAAAAAGATAAAAATTCCAATAATATGTATCCACCAAGATGTACGTTCAATTAAAATTAAAGTACTAACATTTTGAGGAAGTAAATTGGCAATATATTGACTTATTGGAAAGCTTCCAGCTTCAATATAATGCTCATCTCCCATTTGCTGTAAATTATAATCAGCAGCGTTCATTAATAAGAACAAACTCATTAATACCATTTCAAAATACAAAATATTCAAAGCATCATTTTTTGGCCAAGAAGTCATTTCTTTATTCCAAAATCTTGGAATTCGTAGTACCATCCTTCTAATCCAATAAATAATCACAGATATAAGTACCAAAAATGCAAGTATTTCAAATGCACCTATTAAAAAATTATAGATTCCTCCTGGAAAAGAAAGTATACGATGGGTACCAAATAAACCATCAATAATAATTTCTATAACTTCAATATTAATTATAATAAATCCTCCGTAAACAATTATGTGAAGTATTCCTGCAACAGGCCTTTTAATCATTTTAGATTGCCCTAAAGCAATGTTAATCATATTCTTCCACCTTTCGGAAGAATTATCACTACGATCAACATCTTTACCCAATTTGATGTTACGAATAATTTTTTTAATATTTCGTACAAAAAAACCGACACCTACTATTAGCAGAATCGCAAAAAGAATATTTGAAATGTAAGACATGTAATATTTTATCTATAAAATTACAATTTAAAATTTAACTTTTTCTTTTATTTTTCAGCGTAAAATTAAAAAAATAATAAAGGTTAATAACATATTTCTTATTAGAACTTATTAACTAATTATTTATATCTTCTTTAGGCAGGTTATACGGTTTTTCTTTTTTACCAAATACCGAAATATGAACAAATCGCTTAGGGTGTAATTTAATTTCCCTAAGTAATTCTTCTAATTCTTTTGATGCGTTTTCTAAATTATCATATAATTTATCATCTTTAAGTAGCTTTCCTATAGTACCTTGGCCATTTTCAATACTATCTAAAATTTTATTAAAGCTTTCTAATGTATTTTGCAGTTTAAATGCTGTAGCTCCAAGGTTAGCTTTTTGTAAAGAATCTGAAATTTGAGCAAAATTACTCATTGCAATATTTGCATTATCAAATAAGCTGTCAATTTTAGAATTGTTTTCTTCAAATATTTTATCTGCTCTAAGGGAAAGGTTTTTAAATTTTTCAAGGGTTATACTCAAATTTTGTAAAGATATTTTTATATTTTTCTGATTTTGAGCATCAAGAACGTTATTAATATTTTGCATTACAGAATCGGTATTCACAACAAAACTCTCAACCTTTGATTGTAACGGAGCTATTTGTTCATTTAACACCCCTAGAATACCCGATTCAACTTCGCCACATAAAGTATCACCATCTTTTGCAAAATCAGCTCCATCTTGAATTAAATTTATTTTTAATGACTTACCACTTATAAAATCTGGACTATAAATTTGTGCAATACTATTTTTTGAAAAGGAGATTTTATTTGTCAAATTTATATGAACAATTAAAATTCCTTTTTTATC
>JAUWLK010000173.1 GCA_030613745.1 Flavobacteriaceae bacterium
GCTTTTGTACTTGCAGAGAACGTTAAAATATCGTTCTGTTTTAATAAACTAAATTGATTTGATACTGAAACTATCCCGATAGTCATCGGGACAGCACAAGTAAGCGAATTTAGCAGAAATTTGATTTGGAAACAAACTAAATTAAATGTTGCTTGTTTCAGGATATCCAAAAATGATATGATGTGTCAAAATCATTCTTTCTCCAAAATTCCACATGAATAATTGCAGTTTTGATATATTGGCTGGATTATTGGCTGGAAACATA
The DNA here is from genome assembly GCA_030613745.1 of Flavobacteriaceae bacterium. GTDB lineage: Bacteria > Bacteroidota > Bacteroidia > Flavobacteriales > Flavobacteriaceae > Lutimonas. The sequence goes on from JAUWLK010000173.1 coordinate 266, forward strand.
GAATAAACAATATCAAACTTCGCAAAAACAGCACATGATCTTTTAATATGAGGCTCAGATGTTACAATTGCAGCTGATGAAAAATTAAGTTCCTTCATTTGTGCAATAGCGTAATAAGCATTTTGAAAAGTGTTTTCTGCTCTGGTTTCTTTTAAAATATGATTTTTAGAGATTCCGTTTGAAATTGTATAAGCTGCCATTACTTCAGCTTCTTCACAATTATTCATTACTGAACTACCTGTAAATAGTATCTTTTTTCCAATCCCCAATTTTAATAATTCAATTCCTTTAGCAACTCGACCTTTCATTATTGATCCGGGTTTGCAATCATTTGTAGCAGGGCTTCCAAGCACAATGATTACATCAAATTTTTTAATATTAGAATTGTTTTTACAAGAATTATTTAAATAGGGTACTACAAGAATTGTAAGGACTCCAAAAAAGAGGCTTATAAAAAAAAATTGTATGATGCGTATTAGAATCTGTTTAATTTTAGTCATTTAATTTTTAGTGAAACTCTATTTTGAAAAGCCCAAAAGGTGTATTCAAAATAGATAGTTGAACTAATCCCGCTTTTTCAGCGGGATCTCAAGTTTAATATCTCAAAGCTTGTGCCGAGGATATTTACTATAATTATAAACATAAGGCATAGCCAAAATGAATTTTAACTTGCGTTTAATGGTGTGGTGAAAAATCTAATTGATAATCAGGAAGTCCTAATTTACTTCCATAATCAATTGCTTTTTGATAATCTTCTTTTTTATTTACATCAATTTTAAATACGCAATTATAATAAATTACATAATGAATTTTGTAGTTACGAAAATCCGCATACCAAACATGCTTAGAGTCCATATTTTTACTTATTTCTGATGCAATGGATTCTGCTTTATCTTCATAAACTTCAATATAATGAAATGTCCATTGTTTTACCCAAGGAGTTTTATGATTTTCGGTAACGGGTAATATATCTGTTTTAGTAATCCGAACTTTTTTTAGAACAACTTGGTTAGCCAGACTTTCTTTGATAATCGCTCCTTTAAAATTATTTTGATTTTTCATCATAATATTTAGATTAATAACATCTATAAAAATGTTTACCCTTTGGTTAGATTATCCCTAAAGTTTAGATATTATTCTATTTTTATTAACTATATCAATTAAAACTAGTAAAGTACAATCTAGCGAAGTTAAAAGAAATTTGATTCGGAAACAAGCTTAAATAAAAATTGAAGTATAATTTTTATTGATAACCATATCAATTTAAAAATAATAAAAAATTTGAGGATTTCTTTTTTGAATTGTATTTTTACAAAGATTTTTTTACTAATAACCAACAGCTAAAAAATAACAACAAAGAATGAAAATAGTAATTTCACCTGCAAAATCATTAGACTTTGACTCGGTTGTGCCAACGGATAAATTCACACAATCTCAATTTTTAGATCAGGCAGAAAAATTGAATAAAGTTTTAAAGAAAAAGAGTCCGAAACAGCTTTCTAAACTGATGTCAATTTCTGATAAATTGAGTGAATTGAATTGGCAAAGAAATCAAGAATGGAATTTGCCATTTACTAAAAATAATTCGCGTCAAGCAGTTTTTGCTTTTAAAGGTACTGATTATGAAGGATTGGATGCTTATACAATTCCTTTAGATAAATTAGATCAGTTACAAGAAAAATTACGCATACTTTCAGGTCAATACGGAATTTTAAAACCATTAGATCTAATGCAGGCATATCGTTTAGAAATGGGAACAAAACTGCAAATAAATACAGCTAAAAACTTGTATCAATTTTGGAATAATGCCATTACAGATGCCTTAAATAATGAGCTGGAAAATGATGAGGTTTTTGTGAATTTAGCTAGTAATGAGTATTTTAAAGTAGTTAAACCTAAATTATTAAAAGTGCCAGTTATTACCCCAATTTTTAAAGATTACAAGAATGGGAATTTAAAAATAATTGCCTTTTTTGCTAAAAAAGCTCGTGGTATGATGGTGAGATATATTATTGATAATGATATAGAAAATACCGAAGATTTAAAAGGGTTTACTTATGGAGGTTATGCTTTTGATGTGAATTTATCTACAGAAAAAGAATTGGTATTTACCAGGTAAATTTTTATTGATAGCTATGTTAGCAATCTGATAAATTTACAGCTACAGCCAATCCACCTTCAGATGTTTCTTTGTATTTAGAATTCATGTCTTTTGCTGTATCCCACATACTTTGAATAACCTTATCTAACGAAACTTTTGCTTCACTAAAATGAGAATTTAAAGCCAATTCAGCAGCATTTATTGCTTTAATTGCTCCCATGGCATTTCGCTCAATACAAGGGATTTGTACCAAACCGCCTATTGGATCGCAAGTCAATCCTAAATGGTGTTCCATTGCAATTTCACTCGCCATCAAAACTTGTTCAGGAGTACCACCTTGTAATTCTGTTAATGCTCCTGCAGCCATAGCTGAAGAAACTCCAATTTCTGCTTGACAGCCACCCATTGCAGCAGAAATTGTAGCACCTTTTTTAAAGATACTACCAATTTCACCAGCTACTAATAAAAATTGTTTGATTTGTTCAAAACCAGCTTCGTGATTTTCTATCACTAAATAATACATTAAAACAGCCGGTATCACTCCAGCACTACCATTTGTAGGTGCAGTAACAATTCTGCCTAATGATGCATTTACTTCATTAACACTTAAAGCAAAACAACTCACCCATTTTAAAATTTGTCTAAATTTTACTTCTGTTTTTTTAATTGTTGTTAACCATTCTGAAGGATTATTATAATGCAGATCACCTTTTAAATTTTGATAAATGTCAAATGCTCGTCTTTTTACATTTAAACCACCGGGTAATTTTCCTTCAGTGTGACACCCTAAATACATGCATTCAAGCATAGTATCCCAAATTCTTTTTATTTCTTGGTCAATTTCAGTTTCGGTTCTGAGTGATTTTTCATTTTCTAATACAATTTCTGAAATTTTTGACTTTTCCTTTTTGCAATAATTTTCAAGCTCTTTTGCATATTGAATAGGAAAAGGAAATGTTTTTTGAATTTCAATATTTTCTTTAGCATGCTTCAACTCTTTTACTACAACAAAACCACCTCCGATAGAATAATAAGTTGATGAAGATATTTTTTTATTATTTTTAAATCCAGTAAATTTCATTCCATTGGCATGGAAAGGCAAAAATTCTTTATTAAATAATATATCAGATTTTGGATTAAATGGTATCAGATGTGTGCCTCCCAAAAGAATTTCTTTATTTTCTTGGATGCTATTGATAAAAGTGTGAATCTTTTCAGTTGGAAAATACTCGGGATCCTTTCCTGCTAAGCCTAAAATTATTGCTAAGTCGGTTGCATGACCTTTTCCTGTTAAAGATAACGAGCCGAATAAATCAATTTTTACCGTTGTGATATCTTCAAATACTCCTTTTCGTTTTAGGTGTTTGATCCATCTTTCAGCTGCTCTCCACGGACCTAAAGTGTGTGAACTTGAAGGTCCAACACCAATTTTTAACATATCAAAAATCGAAATACACTCCATTGAAATTTAAAATAATTTAGCTTTCAAATATAGATTATATAATTTACTTAAGAATCCGTACAGGATTGCTAACATTATTATTTCTACTTACGGCTTGAATAATAAAAATATGTGCTTTTTTATATTCTTTTTTATTTAGATCAATAAATTTATTACCTGTAATTGCTTTAATATTTGAAGATTTATTGATGTTTTCATTTTTACCCAATTGATATACTATAAATTTAACAGCTTCTTTTTCTTTGTTTTCAGGAATTGACTCCCAAGATAATTGGTATTTTTTATTTTTTATTTTTTTTATTTTAGCGTTAAAAACCGGTTCAGGAATAAATTTTTTATTGTGATTAACACTAGGTGGAAGTATAGGATTAGTGTAGTATTTATTCTTTAATATATCATTGATTCCAAACGGGTTTTTATAAAAACTCTTGGCACTAAAATAAACAGTACCATTAATATTTGGAATGGTTTTATTATAATCTAATTGTTTTTCAATTTCAGTTTTATTTTTTTTCTTCCATGCTTTAGATTTGGCACTAGCTTGTCTGTACATTGCCTGACCAATATATAAATTTGTTTGATGGTTGTTTTGTGCCCACCAATTGGCTACTTTTTTGTAGTCGGCTTTTTTAAAACCAATATGCCAATAATCTTGTGGTAATACATAATCTAACCAGCCATTTTTTAGCCAAAGTAAAATATCAGCGTACAGATCATCATAATTGGTTTGACCTGCTTTGGTATCAGAACCATTTGAATCATCACTTTTATTGCGCCAAATACCAAACGGACTTATGCCAAACTGTACCCATGGTTTAATTGTTTTAATGGTAGTGTATAATTCTTCAATAATGACATTCACATTATTTCTTCGCCAGTTATCTATTTGATTAGGATAATAATCTCCACCAAACTTTTTAAAAGCATCTTTATCTGGAAATTTTTCTTTTTCAATTTTATACGGATAAAAATAATCATCAAAATGAATGGCATCTACATTATAATTTTGAACTATATCGGCTACAACTTTATTGGTGTATTTTCTTACTTCTGGAATACCGGGATTGAAATATTTGTTTTTACCATAGTTGACAAACCATTCCGATTTTTCATAAGTTAATGGAAAAGGATTCGATTGAAACTCTTTATAATTTACCATTGCCCTATATGGATTTAACCAGGCATGGAATTCCATTCCACGTTTATGAGTTTCAGTTATGGCAAAAGCCAATGGGTCGTAATAAGGAAATGGTGCTTTATCATTTGTACCTGTTAAATAAGATGACCATGGTTCAAATTTTGAATTGTAAAATGCATCAGCTGCCGGGCGAATCTGAAAAATTACAGCATTAAAGTTTAAATTTTTAAACAGATCTAAAAGTTTGATCAATTCTTTTTTTTGCTGTTCGGTAGTTAAATTTTTTGAACTTGGCCAATCAATATTTTCAACAGTTGCAACCCAAACACCTCTAAATTCTCTATCTATATTTTGCTGAGCATAACCGAAGTGATAAATTAATAAGAAAATAAAGAATAAGCGATTTTTCATCTATTTTTAATTTGGTATAACAATATTTTGAATAATTATAAACGATAAAAGTAAAATAAAATTACTTTGTAAAGCCATTCTATGTTTATCAATGATGCATGTGTGAAAGAACTCAACGCTATAAACAATTACACATATAAACAAATTCACAATTATTTCTAGTTCTCAGTTTTTAGTTAACAGTAAAAATAGTTTCAAAATTTAATATTCAAAACTCAACATCACTACAATTACACAAATCCACAAATAAACAAATCCACATTTATTTCCAGTTCTCAGTTTTCAGTTAACAGTAAAAATAGTTTAAAAATTTAACATTCAAAACTCAACATCACTATAATTACACAAATCCACAAATAAACAAATCCACATTTATTTCTAGTTTTCAGTTAACAATAAAAGTAGCTTCAAAATTTAACATTTAACACTCAGTACCAGTTACCTGATACCATCTGCCTAATCACCAATTTCTGCCAAACTGTCATTTTAATAAAAACATTTCTGCCAAAATAAATATAAAAGAGCAATGGCATAATGATTGACTATACATTTTCGATAATAATTAAGAAATTAAGTAAAATTTAAAAAT
>JAUWLK010000142.1 GCA_030613745.1 Flavobacteriaceae bacterium
ACAAAAATTATGAAAAAAATAGCTTATTTATTCGTTTTTATTTTTGCTTCGGCAAGTTTGGTATCATGTGGAGCCTCTAGTTCTAGTTGTGTTACATCTGAAAAATATATCATTAAAAACATAAAATTTGAAAATCAAGAAGTAGTTCTTTCAACAGATTTTATAGATAGCGAAGAAATTGAAAATTAAAGATACCATCCATTTTAAAACAAAACTTAAATCCACTTTTTATTAATTTAAAAAGTGGTTTTTTATTGCAAAATATTTTATCATTTAATGAAATAAATATATTATATAATCGTTAAAATTCATCGAAAAACAACTAACTATTTTAAGTTTCTAAAATAATACTTTCTATGAAAAAACAAATTACATTATCCCTGATACTACTATCAAGTTTTTTAACATTTTCACAAGTTAAATTTGAAAAAGGATATTTTATTAGTAATAATGGTATAAAAACAGAATGTTTGATTAAAAATATTGACTGGAATTATAACCCTTCTGAATTCACTTATAAAATAGAAGGATCTGAAAAATCTAAAATTGCATCAATAAATAATGCTAAAGAATTTGGTATTTATAATATTTTTAAATATAGTAGATTTACAGTTAAAATTGATAGATCAAAACAAAATTTACAAACCTTATCATATAATAGAGCCCCTGAATGGAGTGAAGAAAATTTATTTTTAAAACACTTAGTAGATGGAGATGCAATATTATATCAATATAAGAAAAGTGCTTTAAACAAATTTTTTTATAGTATTAACAACTCCAATATTGAGCAATTAATATATAAAGTGTACAAAACAAATAATGAAAACGTTACTAAAAACTTAACTTATGTTAATCAACTTCATAAAAAAGTAAACTGTAATAATCATACAATAGAAAAAATAAAAAAAACTAATTATAATCAAACCGATTTAAAAAAATATTTTGAACATTATAATTATTGTAAAAATCCTAAAAAACAAAAAGAATCATCTTATAAAACTAATAAAGGTGATTTTAATTTAAAGTTAACACCAGGAGTAAATTTTTCTTCTTTATCAATTTCTAATGATGAGATCTCGCAAAATAAATATAATATTGATTACGGCTCAAATGTAACTTTTAGGGTAGGTATTGAAGCTGAATATGTTTTACCTTTTAATAAAAATAAATGGAGCTTATTTATTGAGCCAGCATATACTTATTATAAAAGTAAAATTGAAAAAGAAATCCCTAATGGATTTATAAATTCAACTTCTACTCTTTATACTGAAGCAGAAATTATTAAAATTGAAGTGCCTGTTGGAGTTAGACATTATTTATTTTTAAATAAAGATTCAAAAATATTTATAAATACTGCATTTGTTTGGTCTTTCGATTTAGATTCAAATATTGAATTTAATTTGCGACCTGATTTAGATGATATAGGTTCAAAAATTTATTTTCTTGGAGGATTAGGTTATAATTTAAAAAACAAATTCAGTATTGAAATGCGATACTATTCCAAAGATATTTTAACTAATTACCTCTTTTGGAAATCAAAAAATAAAACTTTTTCCATTATTTTAGGTTATAATCTTTTCTAAAATACAATTACAAAAATAAAAACAATATTTCTTGTCAAAGTAATCAGACTTTGTAATTTTGTACAAACCTAAACACAATGCCAAACACAAAATATATTTTTGTAACAGGAGGAGTTACTTCTTCTCTTGGAAAAGGAATTATTGCTGCATCACTTGCTAAATTATTACAGTCAAGTGGTTTTTCGGTAACCATTCAAAAATTAGACCCATATATTAATGTAGATCCGGGTACTTTAAACCCTTATGAACATGGAGAATGTTTTGTTACAAATGATGGTGCTGAAACTGATCTGGATTTAGGTCATTATGAGCGATTTTTAAACATTCCTACTTCACAGGCAAATAATGTAACTACAGGTAAAATTTATCAAACTGTTATCAATAAAGAACGTAGAGGTGATTATTTAGGTAAAACAGTTCAAATTATTCCTCATATTACTGATGAAATTAAACGTCGAATTAAAATTTTAGGTGAAACAGGAGATTACGATATTGTAATTACAGAAATTGGAGGGACTGTAGGTGATATTGAATCATTACCTTATATTGAAGCAGTTCGCCAATTACAATGGGATCTTGGAGATAGTAATGCCATTGTTATTCACTTGACCTTAGTACCTTATTTGGCAGCTGCTAAAGAATTAAAAACCAAACCAACACAACATTCTGTAAAAGAATTAATGCAGAGTGGTGTGAGCCCTGATATATTAGTGTGCCGAACTGAACATCATCTAAATGATAGTATAAAAAGCAAATTAGCTTTGTTTTGTAATGTAAAAAAAGAGGCTATAATTGAATCCATTGATGCAAAAACTATTTATGATGTTCCTAATTTAATGCTAAAAGAAGGTTTAGATAAAGTTGTTTTAAAAAAATTAGATTTAACAACTGATAAAAAACCAACACTTGAAGCATGGAATAAATTTTTAGTTAAATATAACAATCCTAAAGATACTATTGAGATTGGGTTGGTTGGGAAATATGTTGAATTACAAGATGCTTATAAATCAATTATTGAATCTTTAGGGCACGCAGGTGCACAAAATGAAGTAAAAGTTAATATTCATGCCATACATTCTGAAAACTTAAATACTAATGTTGCAACAGAATTAAATGGATTAAATGGTATAATTGTAGCTCCTGGATTTGGTGACAGAGGTATTGAAGGAAAAATAAATGCTGTTCATTTTGCCAGAGAAAATAACATTCCTTTTTTTGGAATATGTTTGGGAATGCAGATGGCTGTTATTGAATTTGCAAGAAATATTTTACATTTAAAAAATGCCAATTCAACAGAGATGAATGTAAACACTCCTTATCCTGTAATTGATTTAATGGAAGAACAAAAAAAGATTACTGAAAAAGGAGGCACGATGCGTTTGGGAGCATGGAATTGTAAAATTGAAAAAAACTCAAAAGTTTATCAGGCATATAACTCAGAACTTATAAGTGAACGTCACCGCCATCGTTATGAATTTAATAATGACTACCTTAAACAGCTTACTGAAGCAGGTTTAAAAGCCACCGGTGTAAATCCTGAAACAGGTTTGGTTGAGATTATTGAAATCCCATCTCACCCATGGTTTGTAGGTGTTCAATACCATCCTGAATATAAGAGTACGGTTTTAAATCCTCACCCTTTATTTGTCGAATTTATCAAAGCTTGTTTAACAAATAAATAAACTTTTATAATGATTTAAACTAAAAGCACTCCATTTCATAAAATGGAGCGCTTATAATTTATGCTAAAAACAATACAAATCATTCATGATCATGTCCTTCATGATTTTCTTCTTCTTTTGCTTCAGAATTTTCACCTACTTTTTTTAAATCCATATTACATTTTGGACATTGCCCAGGTTCGTGGTAAACCTTATCTTCTTCACATTTCATAGGACACTGGTATTCAACCATTGTCGTTTCTTTTTTAATAGTTTCTTCTTTAACTGTTTCTTTTACTTCTACTGTTTCTGTTTTTTTTACATCTTTTTTAGTTTCGTTACATGATGTAAAAGCGAATCCAACAACAAAAAGGGTAGTTAATACTAATGTGTGTGTTTTCATTTTTTGATTATTTTAGTTTAATATTGATTTTAATTAATTTTTATTGTTTTATTTTTTTAATCGTTTGCGAACTTTGATAAAAAAGGATAAATCCTGACAGTATTGTTACCAAACTTAAAATGGAAAATCCTCTTAAAATAATATTATTAATATCATCTCTTTCATCAAAGTCCATGATATGTAACATCCATAAAAAATCAAAAATTCTCCATTGTTTATTTCTAATTTTTTCAAAAGTTCCTTTTTGTGCACTTATATATATTACACTATTTGATTTATGAAGAAATGAAACTGCCCAAGCCGGTAATGGGCCTCCTCTATATTGTGAATGCTTAGATATATTATCCTTTGTGACAAACTCTATAGACTTAACATCATTATTTGGCTTAAAAATTTCTTTAGCAAAGTTTGTAGCTTCTTCTTTAGAAAAAGGATTTCTAACATCACCCGTTTTAGCATTAATTAATATATAGGAATCTTTAATTTTTATTCTATAATAAATTTTATCAAAAACGGATTTTAATTCCATAGAATTTATTCTATTTTGATCTATTCCAGATCTAGTCAAAGCTTCATCAGGAGATAATAAATCACTTTTGATAATTATTTCATTTTTAGGGAAATTCACCAAATGATCACCGTGAATTTCATCAATATTTGTCCAACTAAAATATAAACCCCCTATTGACCATAACAACAATTGAATACCTATAAACAAACCTAAATATCGGTGTGTTTTTCTTACGTAATATTTTATACTCTTCATTTAATGTTAAATGTTTGTTGTTTATAATTCTATTTTTCTTAGCCTTAACGAATTAGTAATTACTGAGACCGAGCTAAAACTCATGGCTGCTGCTGCAATCATTGGTGATAGTAAAATTCCAAATATTGGAAACAAGGCTCCAGCTGCGATCGGTACTCCTATAATATTGTAAATAAAAGCAAAAAACAAGTTTTGCTCAATATTTTTTACCACAGCATGACTCAAATTTTTGGATTTTACTATACCTTGAAGATCTCCTTTTATCAGTGTAATTTCAGCACTTTCTATGGCAACATCGGTTCCGGTACCCATAGCAATTCCAATATCGGCTTGAGCCAGGGCAGGAGCATCATTAATTCCATCACCCGCCATGGCAACTACTTTTCCATCTTTTTGAAATTTTTCTATTACTTTTAATTTATCTTCGGGTAAACATCCAGCTTGAAAATCGCTTAAATTCAATTCATCTGCAACAGCTTTTGCCGTATTTTCATTATCACCAGTTAACATAATTACCTCAACTCCATTATTAACCAATTCTTGAATAGCATTTTTACTTGTCGTTTTTATAGCATCACTAATACTTACAAACCCCACAGCTTTTTTACCAATAGCAATATAAGAAACTGTTTTACCCAATTTTTGCTCGGCAATTACTTTGTTTTGTAATTCGATTGGAATATCTGCTTTTATTTGTTTCATCAAACTTTCATTTCCCAAAGCAACCAATTTATTTTTATTTTTACCGGTAACACCCTTGCCCGAAACTGCTTCAAAATTATTTATTTCTATAAATGCAGTTTTATTTGTTTTTCCATATTTTACAACTGCTTCTGCTAAAGGATGCTCACTATATTGATTTAAAGATGCAATAATTTGTAATAAATCTGATTCTTTAAAATCACTCGTACTAACCACTTTTTCCACCGAAGGTTTACCTTCGGTAATTGTTCCGGTTTTATCGGTAATCAGTACATTTACTTTGTTCATTTTTTCTAAGGCTTCAGCATTTTTTATCAATATACCGTTTTGAGCTCCTTTTCCAACTCCTACCATAACACTCATGGGTGTAGCCAAACCAAGTGCACAAGGGCAAGCGATAATCAATACAGCGATGGCATTCACAAAAGCATAAACCACAGCTGGTTCGGGACCAAAATATCTCCAAACAAGAAATGTAATTATAGAAATTACAATTACAATTGGCACAAAATATTTGGATATTCTATCTGCTAATTTTTGGATAGGAGCTCTTGATCTGCTCGCTTCATTTACCATTTTAATTATTTGCGAAAGTAAAGTTTCAGAGCCTACTTTTTGAGCTAACATAACAAAGGATTTATTACCATTTATAGTACCTGAACTAACACTATCACCCACATTTTTATCCACAGGAATGGGTTCTCCTGTAATCATAGATTCGTCTATGCTGCTCTCACCTTCTGTAATTTTACCGTCGACTGGAATTTTATCTCCGGGTTTTACACGCAATAGATTTCCTTTTTTAATATCGTGAATAGATATTACCTTATCTTCTCCACCAGGCGTTACCAAAACTGCTTCAGTTGGTGCTAATTTTAATAGTTCTTTTATGGCTCCACTTGTTTGACTATGTGCTCTGGCCTCTAATAATTGCCCTAATAACACCAAGGTTAGAATTACGGTTACCGCTTCAAAATAAACATATACAGTACCGCTTTCTGTTTTAAAATCATCGGGGAAAACATTGGGGAAAAGCAGTGCAAAAACACTAAAAGCAAATGCAATACCCGAACCAATTCCGATAAGGGTAAACATATTTAAATTCCATGTTATTATTGATTTCCAGGCACGTTCAAAAAACATCCATGTTGCATAAAAAACTACAGGAAGAGACAAACCAAATTGTATCCAATTCCATGTTTGTTGCGAAAAAATGTTTAATAGTGGATTGTTTGAAAGCATTTCTGCCATAGCTATTAAAAAAATTGGAATGGTAAAAATTAAAGCTATTTTTATCTTTTTTAATAGATCTTTATAGGTTTTATTTTCCTCACTCTCTGTTGGCCTCATTGGAATAAGATCCATTCCACAAATTGGACATGCACCAGGTTCATCTTTAATTATTTCAGGATGCATCGGGCAAGTATATCGAGTGCTTTGAATTAGTTTGGGCTGTTGGATTAGATCCATACCACAAACCGTACAATCACCGGATTTATCGTAGGTTTTATCTCCTTCACAATGCATCGGACAGTAAAAAATACCATTCCCATCTACTTTTTCTTTTATCTCATATTTTTTATGTCCTGGCATTGAGATAGTATAATGCAATCCTGCTTTAAGCATGGTTTCTTGTAACTTCTTTAAAGTTACGTGGGACGTCATTTCTAAAACCACTTCTCCTTTTTTAAGATCTGTCTCTATTTTGCTAATCTCTTTTATACTTGAAAGCGAATTTTCAACACTGGTTTTGCATCCAGTACAAGTCATTCCGGTTATTTTATAGGTGTGTTTCATGAGGAGTTTTTTTATT
>JAUWLK010000261.1 GCA_030613745.1 Flavobacteriaceae bacterium
AAAAAACTTACAAACTTTGATTTATTAAATACAGGTAATTATTTTTTTATATTTTAGTGGCATTAACTAGCTAAGTATGAATATAAAAAATAGAAATCTTGCCTTTAATATATACCTCATTTTAGCTTCAATTTTTATAGCTTCTTTGGTTGTTTCTAATTTAATTTTTCAAAAGTTTTTTTCTTGGGATTTTTTTGGAATATATACATTTGAGATTTCTGTTGGGATTTTACCATATCCTATTACTTTTTTAGTAACCGATATCATCTCAGAAATATATGGTAAGAAAAAAGCAAACCAAGTGGTAATTGCCGGTATTTTTGCTTCAGCTTTTTCTTTATTAATTATTATGATTTCTGATATTGCACCCGCAACGGAATGGTCACCTGTAAACAATAAATTGTTTCATAAAGTTTTTGGTTTATCTGCTTTAGCAGTTTTTGCATCAATGATGGCATATTTGGTTGCTCAATTTTTTGATATTAGAATCTATCATTTTTGGAAGAAAAAAACTCAAGGAAGACATTTGTGGTTGCGCAACAATTTCTCAACAATTTCTTCTCAATTTTTAGATACTTTTTCAGTATTGTTTTTATTGTGTTCTTTTGGTGTGATTGAGTGGAATTTATTCGGAATGTTATTGCTTAGCGGATTTTTATACAAACTTTTAATTGCCTTATTAGACACGCCTATTTTATACTTTTTTGTGTATTGGTTTAGAAGAAAATTTGATTTGCAAGTTGGTGAGGAGATTGAATTGATAAGTTAAATTTTAAGTAATTTTCAACTCCACAACATATCCTTCCCAGTTCCTAACATTAAAAACAGTGCTATCTTCAAAAATTAAATATTGTCCTTTAATGCCTTTTAATATACCTTGATATGTTGGTGTTTTATCTAAATTTAAACTTTTAATTTTAATAGGATATTGCTTAACCGGAAATTCAATTTCAGTTTCTTTATTATTTTCTAAAAAATACTGTTTAGCTTCATCGGGGATATATTTTGCTAACTTTTCTCGTTCATCTTTTAAATCTAAATCAATAACCGAATTAGTTAACATTTTACGCCAGTTGGTTTTGTCAGAAACATATTCTTTTAATGCAATCTCTGTAATTCCGGCAAGATATCTATTTGGGACTTCAACAATTTCAATAGCTTCATGAGCACCTTGATCTATCCAACGTGTTGGTATTTGGGTTTTACGGGTAACACCAACTTTTACATTGCTTGAGTTTGCTAAGTAAACAACGTGTGGCTGCAGTTGTGCTGCTTTTTCATACGCTAAGTCACGATCTTCAATATTGAGGTGGGCTTTACTTAATTCGGGGCGCATGATCCAGTCGCCAGTTTGTGGCATTTTATAAAAACAATCATAACAAAATCCTTGACGAAATATTTTTTTATTCTCTCCACAATTCAAACATTGGTATTCTTTAAAAGATATTTCAATTGTTTTATCCAACAACTGATTCATATTCAAAAAATCACTTTCCATATCCAGATAATACTGAACTGGAGAAGTGTTTTCTGTTATCATTTTTTTTAATACTCCTGAATATTGCATATAAAAATGGTATTTATTATTTTTTTTCTCGCTGATTTTGCAGATAAAATCTGATTTTTGCTTACTGCTTACTGCTTACTGCTTACTGCTTACTGCTTACTGCTTATTTGCTGACAACTCTAATCGTTTTCTTAACTTTTTCGGCTATCTTTCTTGCCTCATCAATATCTTTATTCACGATGGTTACATGTCCCATTTTCCGAAAAGGCCTGGTTTCTTTTTTACCATAAATATGAGGAGTTACCCCGTCTATTTTTAAAATATTTTCCATGTTTTGATAAACTACATTTCCGGTATATCCTTCTTCACCTACCAAATTTACCATAATTCCGGCAACTTTACTTTCTGTATTTCCTAAGGGTAAATTTAGAATAGCACGTAAATGTTGCTCAAATTGATTAGTGTAACTTGCTTCAATACTATAATGACCGCTATTATGTGCTCTTGGAGCGACTTCATTTACTAAAATTTCATCATCTTTGGTTTGGAACATTTCAACAGCTAACAAACCAACATGTTTAAAAGCATCGGCTACTTTTAAAGCCACTTCTTGTGCTTTTATGGCTATTTTTTCATCAATTCTGGCAGGACAAATTACATATTCTACCTGGTTTGCAGTTGGATGAAATTCCATTTCAACCACTGGATAAGTTTTGGTTTCGCCACTTTTATTTCTGGCAACTATTACAGCTAACTCATTTTTAAACGGAATTAGATTTTCAACAATACAATCTACATCTGGTAAACTATTTAAATCAGAATTTGATTTGACAACTTTAACACCAGTACCATCATAACCAAATTGAGCAGTTTTCCATACAAAAGGAGGCATTGCCTCATTCTTTAAATCGCTTGTATTTTTAAATCGTTTGTATTTAGCTGTAGGGATATTATTTTCAACAAAAAAATCTTTTTGTTTACCCTTATGTTGTATAATTTGTAAGATTTTAGGTTGTGGATAAATAGTTAATCCTTCTTTTTCTAACTGCAAAAGGGCATCTATATTTATATGCTCAATTTCAATAGTGAGTAAATTAACTCGCTTTCCAAAATTATAGACGGCCTGAAAATCCATTAAATCACCTTGGTAAAATTCATTACAAATATCTGCGCAAGGTGCATTTTTAGCATTATCAAGAATAAGAGTATAAATATCAAACTTTTGAGTTTCTGTAAGAAGCATTCTTCCTAGTTGGCCTCCACCAAGAACTCCGAGTTTAAAATTTGAAGAAAAATAATTTTTCACGTTCTAAAAATTAGTGATTTGTAAAGTATTATTACCAATCAAAACGACTCTATATTGTCTTGCTGGAAAATTAACACCATCTGTTAAAGGAGCTCCATTAAGTATATTGAATTCACTATCATCACAAGAACAAAACATAATAATACTATTTTTCACAACCATTTTTGAACAAGATTGCGGAGTAAGATGTGGTGCACTTCGCTCCCAGGCAATGTAATTATTTATACCTAAATGGTAAATAATAATACCCTTAATTCCACCTGAAGCGTAAGCCCATCCTCCAACAACTTGTAAATCAATAAATTCAGGATTGTTTAAAAATATTGTTTCATTAACTGGAACATTTGGCAATAAACTATTATCATCTATATCATTTGAACTACATGATGAAAATAATGCAATTATTAATATAAAAAGAAAAGATTTTTTCACTTTTTAATTTTTTTGCAAGGTACAAATAATTTGATCTTAAAATAATTTGTACATTTGTAGAAGAGTCTCATTCCAAAATTATTGGATTTGGGATTTTTTGTATTTAGATAATGGAATAAAATGTAGAATTATGAGTGAAGTAGAATATTATACAGCAGAAGGATTAAAAAAAGTACGTGATGAATTGGAAAATTTAGAACATGTAGAACGACCAAGAGTGACTAAAGAAATAGCTGACGCCAGAGATAAAGGAGATTTAAGTGAAAATGCTGAATATCATGCAGCTAAAGAGGAGCAATCATTATTGGAATATAAGATTGCCCAAATGAAAAATACGCTTTCTAAAGCCAGAATAATTGATGAATCACAATTAGATAGTTCAAAGGTTTTAGCCTTATCAAAAGTTAAGATCAAAAATATTGAT
>JAUWLK010000330.1 GCA_030613745.1 Flavobacteriaceae bacterium
AATTACAAATTAGCGGCATTGATTGCACACATTGATCTTAACAAACGATTAGTTTTTTCTGAAAAAACAATTGAAAAATACAGAGATAGCCTTTATAAGGTTTGGGAATTTAAAAATGCTTCAGAATTTAAAGCCTCTAAAGAATATGGTTTAGAAGTAGCTAATTTTATTGGTATCTGGATGGATAATGATAATTACAATCAAACAAGAACCATGTCAAAATTTACTATAATTTCAGATGACCCTTCAAGATGGCAACCAACACCACCCTCTTATATGGATGGATTAGAGCCTCATTGGGATAAAATTCGTCCTTTTGTAATTAATTCAGCAGATCAATTTAAACCAATACCTCCTCCTCCATTTTCCATGGAGAAAGAGACGTTATTTTATAAAGAATTAAAAGAAGTGTATGATGTAAGTTTAGACCTTTTAGCACAAGGTGACGAATGTGAAGAAATTCAAATAGCAAAATTTTGGGATTGTAATCCATATCTTACTGTAACACGCGGTCATTTAATGTTTGCCATAAAGAAAATCACTCCTGGAGCACATTGGATTGGAATCTGCCAAGTAGCTTGTAAAAAAGCAGATTATGATTTTGATAATACAGTTTATGCCTACACAAAAACTTCTATTGCAATTGCTGATGCATTTATAAGTTGTTGGGATGAAAAATATCGCAGTAATCTAATTAGACCAGAAACTTTGATCAATGAATATTTTGATGATAATTGGAAACCTGTTTTACAAACACCTCCATTTCCGGAATACACTAGTGGTCATTCTGTTGCTTCAGGCGCTGCTGGCATTGCTTTAACAAATATTTTTGGTGATAACTTTACTTTTGATGATGATGTGGAAGTGCCTTACGGTTTACCAATAAGAAGCTTTACTTCATTTAATCAGGCATCAGATGAAGCTGCTATTAGTAGAATGTATGGTGGCATTCATTATCGAGCTGCTGTAGAAGTTGGACTGAAACAAGGAAGGGATCTTGGTTATTTTGTTATTAATAATCTTAAGATGACAAAATAATATTAATCTTACTGAAAATATAAAAATATAAAAACTTGAAAAAAATCACTTCAATTATAGGAGTTGTACTTATAGGTTTCTTGCTATGGTACATGTTCATTAAACCATATGACTATTTAGTTACTTTAGAAGCTAAAACATCTCCTGGAACCATTAACCAAACTATAAAAACTTGGAGTGTTTCTTTAGATAATTCTTCAATCATTAAGCAAAATGACATCAACAATTTAACACAAAGAATTACATTTAATGATTCAACCTACATTTATAAATGGAATATAATTAGTATCAATGATTCCACTTCAAAAGTAAAGGTTTATATAAAAGATGAACATCACAGTTTTAAAAATAAAATTACCTTTCCTTTCAATAATACAGATTTTGAAAAAAGAACAAAAAATACACTAGTAGATTTTAATAAAAAACTTAATGAGCATTTAAAAAAATTCAAAGTAACCATTATAGGAGAAAGTAAATTAAAATCTACTTATTATGCTTATGTACCTATTAAAAGTACGCAAATGGGAAAAGCATTAGGTATGATGCGGAATTACTCCCTGTTAAGTACAATACTTGTTGAAAATAATGTTGAGCTAAATGGCAAACCCTTTATTGAAATTACGCATTGGAATATGGATAAGGATAGTATTCATTTTAATTTTTGTTATCCAATAATTAAGAATGACTCATTGCCTGTACATAAATTAATTAAATACAAGCAGTTTGAAGATAAAAATACATTAAAAGCTATTTATAATGGCAATTACATAACTTCAGATAGGGCTTGGTATTCTTTAATAGATTATGCTAAAAAATATAATATTAAAATAGAAAAAAAACCAATTGAAATATTTTATAATAATCCTAATATGGGTGGAGATGCGCTTCAATGGAAAGCTGAAATTTATTTACCTTTAAAATAAGGTTAAACATTCATTTTTATTATAACCATTTTTAGTTTCCTAATTTTTTGGAATCGCATGTGCATTCAACCTGATTTGAAATTTTCTGAC
>JAUWLK010000044.1 GCA_030613745.1 Flavobacteriaceae bacterium
ATTTTTTGATTGGCAATTACGTTTGATAAAACCTTATCATTTTGTAATATTGCAGCACCTGTATCATCACAAGAAGATTCGATAGCAAGAATGTAAATAGATTTTTTAAGCATTGTTTAAAGTTAGGCACAAATATTGTACTTTTAGACTTGCAAATTTAGAAATTAATTATTATCAATCGTATTAAAAAAATAAGTATTAGCATTTTATTAATAACCATGTTTTTATTGGTTATTATGAGTGTTTTATTGTCTTTTCCAACTGTGCAAACTAGATTGGCAAAATTTGTAACCAATAAGGTTAATGAAAAGTATGATACTGCCATTTTGGTTGAAAAAGTTGATTTGTCATCTTTAAGAAATATTGAATTAAAAAACGTATTAATTCTCGATCATCACCAAGACTCACTTATTTATGTAAGTAAATTATCAACATCTATTTTAAATTATAAAAATATAGTTGATGGTAATTTGAAATTTGGTGATATAGAAATTGAAAATGGTAAATTTTTGATGAAAACTTATAAAGGTGAAGTTTCTAATAATTTAACTATTTTTTCAAGAAAATTTGATGACGATTCCAAGAAAAAAAATGATAAACCGTTTCAGTTAATTTCTTCTTCAGTACATTTAAAAAATGTATATTTTAGTTTAATAGATGAAAATAAACAAGATGAGCCGATAGTATATTACGATAATATAGATGTGTATTTTGATAATTTTGGGATATATGATACAACTGTCACAGCATTTATTCATGATTTAAAAACTACAGAGAATCACAAAATTGACATTGTAAATTTTAATACTAATTTCAAATATTCCGAAACTAAAATGGAATTTTTAGATTCTGAGTTGAATACTGAAAACTCTAATTTTTCAGCCGATATAGTTTTTAATTACAATGATGGTGATCTTTCAAATTTTACGGACAAAGTACAAATAGATGCAGATATTAAAAATGCTGATATTGCTTTATTGGATATAAAAAAGTTATATAATGAATTTGGAAAAAATGATATTGTCCATTTTAAAACCAAACTAAATGGGACTTTAAATGATTTTGTATTAAAAGATTTTGATTTGACATCAAATAGAAATTCTATTTTAAAAGGATCGGTTCATTTGCAAAATATATTACAAAAAGAAAAATTTAAATTGGATGCTGATATAAAAAAAATCACTTCCAGTTATGACCATTTAAAGAATTTATTACCTAATTTATTGGGTAAAAATATTCCATCTTCTTTTGAAAAAATGGGACGTTTTACAAGTTCAGGTAAGGTATTACTTACGAGTTCTACTTTGTATTCTAAATTAAAAACGCAGTCTCAGCTTGGCTCAATCAATACAGATATTAAACTTACAAATATTGATAATATTGATAATGCTTTTTATAAGGGAAAAATTGAATTGATTGAATTTAATTTAGGAAAATTTGTTAATGATAGCCTGATTGGAAACCTTTCAATGGTTGGTGAAGTTGATGGTAAAGGATTTAAGATTGATAATGTTAATACAAGAGTTAAAGGTGTAATTTCAAAACATCAATACAAAGGATATACTTACACTAATATTGAAATTAATGGCATTTTAAAAGACAAACATTTTAATGGAGTACTTGTAGTAAATGACCCGTTTATACAGTTAGTATTTAAAGGATTAGCAGATTTATCAAACAAAGATTACATATTTGATTTTAATGCAGATATTAAACTTGCTGATTTTCATAAATTAAACTTGTTTACAAGAGATGAGATTTCGATTTTAAAAGGAAAAATTGATATCAATTTAAAAGGTAGAAACCTTGATAATATTGAGGGAGATATTAGTTTTAAAGAAGCCTCTTACATTAACCAAAATGATGACTATTATTTTAAGGATTTTATTATTTCTTCAAAAATAACCGATTCAATAAGAGAAGTGAAAATCAATTCAACTGATATTATTAATGGCTCAATTAAAGGAAACTTTAAATTTAATGAATTAAAAAAAGTAGTAAAAAACTCAATTGGAAGTCTTTTTGTAAATTATCAAGAAGAAAAAGTTAGTAATGGACAATATTTAGATTTTAATTTTAATATTTATAATAAGATTATTGAAGTTTTTTTTCCGGAAGTAGTTATAGGAGCTAATTCAATTATTCGAGGAGAAATTAATTCTGATGAAAATAAATTAAAACTGTTAGTAAAATCACCTAAAGTTATTGCATTTGAAAATTCAGTTGAAAATATACGTATGCAGGTTGATAATAAAAACCCGATATATAATACACTTTTAAGTGTAGATAAAATTAACACAAAATATTATAATATAGCAGATGTCAATATGGTAAATATTACTTTAAATGACACTTTATTTATGCGTACTGATTTTATTGGAGGTAAAGAATTAAAAGAAAAATATAATTTAAGTTTTTATCATACTATTAATGAAAATAATCAATCTGTTTTTGGTATTAAAAAATCAGAAATAATATTCAAAAATAATTCTTGGAATTTAAATCCAAATAACAATAATCAAAATAAAATAGTTTTTGATAGATCATATAAAGCTTTTGCCATTGATAATATCAATATGGTTTCAGGAAACCAACATGTTGATTTAGCGGGTTTATTTCAAGGTGTTGATAATAAAAATATTGATTTGAAATTTGAAAATGTTAACTTACAGGATATAACACCTGCTATTGACAGTATAGCTCTTAATGGTAAAATAAACGGAACCATTAATTTTAAAAGTGTAAACAGTAAAACATTACCATTTGCTAATATTACCATAAACTATTTTAGTATTAATAATGATTATTATGGTGATTTAACTTTTCTTGCCTCTGCTGATGAAACGATTAAAATATATAATTTTGAGGCTGAACTTTTGAATAGTGATTTAAAAAGTTTTTTCTCAAAAGGTCAAGTTGACTTTAGCCTTAATGAGCCTACAATACTTGCTGAAGCTACTTTTGATAAATTTAGAATAGACGCATTTAGCCCTTTAGGTAAAGGTGTTTTATCAAAAATTAGAGGGTTTGCTTCAGGTACAGCATTAATTTCTGGTGTGATTAGCAATCCGAATATTGATGGTGAAATATTTTTAAAAGAAGCAGGAATTGCATTGCCATATTTAAATGTAAATTATAATTTTTTAGGTGAATCTAAAGTGAAATTATATAATCAAACATTTGATTTTCTATCAATTATATTAGAAGATGATGTAATGAAAACCACTGGAACATTGATGGGTACAATTACACATAAAGAATTTAAAAAGTGGGGTTTAGATTTAGAATTATTTACAGATAATTTATTGGTATTGAATACAAAAGAAACTGAAGATGCTTTTTATTATGGTACAGGATTAATCTCAGGAAAAACAACATTAAGAGGCTTTACAGATGATTTAGTTATTGATGTTGAGGGTAAAACAAATCCAGGAACTGAGTTTATTATTCCATTAAGCGACGTAAGTACTGTTGGGCAAACAAAATTAATTCATTTTGAAAATGATAAAATAGAAAGTGATGAAATAAATAATAAAAATGAAATTGTTTTTGAACAATTAAAGGGATTGACAATTAATTTTAAATTAAATGTAACTAAAGATGCTGTAGCACAGATAGTAATAGATAAAATTTCTGGAAGTTTACTAAGAGGAAGTGGAGACGGTGATTTGACTTTAAACATTGATACCAAAGGACGTTTTGAAATGTATGGTACCTTAGTAATAGATAATGGGGAGTATCAATTCAAAAACATAGTAAATAAAAATTTTATAGTTAAAAGAGGGGGAACTATTAATTGGAATGGAAACCCTTTTGATGCTGAACTTAATATTGAAGCAGTAAATCATACAAAAGCAAACCCTTCAGTTTTATTAGATGAAATAGCCAGTTCAAGAAAAATTGATGTTGATTTAATAACTACAATTACAGGTACTTTATCAAATTCAAATTTGAATTTTGATATATTTATACCCAATGCAAGCTCTTTGGTTTCATCTGAATTAGAATTTAAGATAAGAAACGAAGATGATAAATTAACACAATTTATTTCTCTTTTAGCAACAGGTTCATTTATTAAAACAAATCAAGATAAGAATAACTTTAACAGTAGCGCTGCTATTACAGGTACTATAGCTCAAAAAGCATCACAATTATTGACCAATATGTTGGTAAGTGAAAATGATAATTTACAAGTTGGAGTAACTTATGATATTGGGTCAAAAGAAGATATTACAAATGTTATTACAGATGATCAGTTAGGTTTAGAAGTGTCAGGTAGGATTGCTGATAGAGTAATCATAAATGGAAAAGTTGGAGTTCCTGTTGGGTCAAATACACATTCTAATGTGATAGGTGAAGTTGAAATTATTGTTCCGTTGAATGAAGCAGAAACTTTTCAGGCAAAAGTGTATAATAGGCAAAATGAAATTCAATATGATGTTTTTGAAGGAGAGGGTTATACGCAAGGAGTTGGAATCTCTTATCGTTTTGATTTTGATAATGCAAATGAATTTTTTAATAAAATTGGCTTAAAAAAAACAGAGGAAGAAAAAAAGGCTGCAAAAAAGAAAAAAGACAGTTTGAAAAGAGTAAAAAAAGACAGAAATAAAAAATAAATTATTCTTTCAAATTTAATCAGACTAAATTTTGTCATTTATAGCTTATAATAAGTTATTTATAGATAAAGTATAATATAATTGTTGTTTTTTTATACATTTAAAAAAAACCGCATATTTGAATATTAAATTTAAAAGACTTATAATGAAAAAATCATCTACTCTTATACCTCTCCTGATAATTGGAACTTTGTTCTTTATTTTTGGGTTTGTTACTTGGATCAATGGAGCACTTATTCCTTTTATGAAAACCATCAATGAATTAA
Source organism: Flavobacteriaceae bacterium (assembly GCA_030613745.1). Classification (GTDB taxonomy): domain Bacteria; phylum Bacteroidota; class Bacteroidia; order Flavobacteriales; family Flavobacteriaceae; genus Lutimonas. The sequence continues at coordinate 4,883 of JAUWLK010000044.1, forward strand.
CAACCACACAAGCATATTTTGTTGCCACAGCATCCTATATATCTTTTGTAGTGATGGCAATACCATCATCTGCAATATTAAATAAAATAGGATACAGAAAAGGTATGTCATTAGGTCTGATCATTATGGCAGTAGGCGCTTTGGTATTTATTCCGGCAGCAAATGCTAGAACATATTGGTTGTTTTTATTAGCAATTTTTATTCAAGGTGCAGGAATGACCTTGTTGCAAACAGCTGCAAATCCGTATGTAACCATTTTAGGTCCTATGGAGAGTGGAGCAAAGCGAATAGCAATTATGGGAATTGCTAATAAAGTTGCAGGAATGTTAGGTTCCATTATATTTGGAGCATTATTACTGACGGGTATTGATGAAGTTAATGAAAAGTTGAAAACAGTTTCAGTTGATGAAAAAAATCAATTGTTAGATACGATGGCTGATAGTGTTTTCATGCCATATTTAGTAATGGCAATAGTCTTATTTTTATTGGGTATAATGATAAATAAAGCACCTTTACCTCATGTAGAAGCCGAAACGGAAGATAAGAGTGAGGACAGTGGTGTTACTGCCAAAACAAGCATACTTCAGTTTCCACATCTAATATTAGGTGTAGTAGCCTTATTCTTTTATGTTGGAGTTGAGGTAATTGCAGCAGATTCAATTATAGCCTACGGATTATCATTGGGGATGCCTGTAGCACAAGCAAAAATGTTTACATCATATACATTATTTGCTATGGTTGGAACATATGGCTTGGGTGTATTTTTAATTCCAAAATATCTGAGTCAGACAACTGCCTTAAAACTAAGTGCAATTTTTGGAATAATAATTAGTTTGTTAATAGTTACTACTGCTGATTTTACTTCTAGTCTTACATCGGTATTATTGGTGGCATCATTAGGGATAGCTAATGCTTTAGTATGGCCGGCAATTTGGCCATTGGCTTTAGATGGTTTAGGTAAGTTTACTAAAATTGGATCCGCTTTGCTAATAATGGGTATTTCGGGTGGAGCAATAATAGCGCCATTATATGGTCAATTAGTCGATAAATTTCAGGAAGGCTATTTGGCCGAAGGTTTGAATAAAACAATCGCTATAGCAACTTCGCACAATCAGGGTTATTGGATTTTATTACCATCCTATATAATAATTTTCTTTTACGCTTTTAAAGGTCATAAAATTAAATCTTGGAAATAAGATACATCTAATATAATTTGCGAATTTTTGCAGGGTTTTTTATATTTGATTAAAATTAACTCACATGCTAAAAGAAGAACGTCAAAACTATATTTTAGATAAAATTAGAGAGAAGAATAAAGTTAAATCAAATGAATTAGCTATAGAACTAAACGTTTCCGAGGATACAATACGCAGAGATTTAAATCAGCTTTCTCATAATGGGTTAATTTTAAAAGTGCATGGTGGTGCGTTGTCAACACACCAAAAATTGTATCAATATAATGAAAGCACAATTTTTAATAGAGAAAATAAAATTAAATTGGCGAAAAAGGCAATTTCTTTATTAAAAGACGGACAAGTAATTATAATGAGTGGAGGAACTACTAATTTGGAGTTATCTCGCCTTATTCCACAAAATTTAAAACTAACAGTTTATACATATAGTTTACCTATAGCAATGCAATTAACTGAGCATCCAAGTATTGAAGTATTTATTATTGGAGGAAAGATAAATAAAAAAGCCTTAGTTACTGTAGGAGTTAATGTTATTAAAATACTGTCTAAAATAAAAGCTGACATCTGTTTTTTAGGCACAAGCGGAATAGATTTAAATGAAGGTATTACTGAAGTTGGCTATGAAGTTTCCTTTGTAAAAAGGGTTATGATTGCTTCTTCTGATAATGTAGTTTCATTAGTAACTTCTGATAAATTAAATACAACGCAACGCTATCCGATTTGTGATTTAAATGAAATTCATAAAATTATTACGGATTTAGATCCGGATGATCCAAAACTTCATCCATATATAAAAAGAGGAGTTGAAGTTTTATAGTTAGATTTATTGCTATATATTTTTATTAAATAAGTAAAATTGCAATTTATTGCATTTTTATAATTATCTTTATTCCAGATGATTAATTAGTAAAATCATTGATTTATTGTTTTTTGGAATTTTTTTATGTTAATATGTGCAGTATTATGCATTTATTTAAAATTTAATTTTATATTAGCATATAGAAAAACAAAAGAATAAAAATGAATTTGATGGAGAAATAATATTTTTAATATCTTAAAATAAATGTTCCTAATACAGAACTTGATAATAATTATGTTAGCTTCCTTTAAATTTTTTAAAATAGTTTGTTTCAATTATTTTATTTGAGTATGTATAGTTTGAAGGAGTAGCTTGAGAAACTACTCCTTGCTATACTGAATTATAAAATAGGAACTCAAAAAATATTCAAAATTAAAATGAGTTTTTATATTTTTTAATACTAAATTCTCATATTATATTTGAAAAATAAATGATAAGCAATATATACTTTGAGCACAATACTTATTTTTTCAATAATAGTTATATATTTTAGTCTAATAATGACTATTTCTTATTTCACTTCTAAAAATAGAAGTGATGAATCATTTTTTACAGGAGATAGACAGTCTCCATGGTTTTTAGTTGCTTTTGGAATGGTTGGTGCTGCACTTTCAGGAGTGACTTTTGTTTCTGTACCAGGAATGGTTGGTAATAATAGTTTTTACTTTTTTCAATTTATTTTAGGAAATATAATCGGTTATTTATTTATCACATTTGTATTAATTCCACTTTATTACAAATTGAAACTAGTATCAATTTATGGATATTTAGATGATAGATTTGGTGCAACAACAAAAAAAACAGGATCTTTATTCTTTTTAATATCACAATCTTTTGGAGCTGCATTAAGATTGTTATTAGCCGTAAAAATATTACAATTTGCATTTTTTGATAGATTAGACCTCCCTTTTTTAGATAAATTAAATATATCTTTTTTAGATAAATCAAGTATTCTGTTTTTTTTAACATTAATCCTTATCATATTAATGGTGTGGCTGTATACCAATAAATCGGGTATTAAAACTATTGTATGGACAGATGCTATGCAAACTTTCTTTTTGATTTCGGCAGCAGTTGTTACAATTTATGCAATTACTACTTCTTTAGATTTATCATTATCTGAATCAGTAAAAGAAGTAATAAATCATAAATATTTTAAACTTTTTAATTGGGATGGTAAAGCAGGCAGTAATTTCTTTAAGCAATTTATTTCTGGTTTTTTAATTGCAGTCGCAATGATGGGTTTGGATCAAAACATGATGCAAAAATCCCTTACAATTAAAAATATGAAAGATGCTCAAAAAAATACATTAACTTTTAGTTTGATTTTGGCAGTAACACAGTTCTTATTTTTGGGATTAGGAATATTGTTGTATATCTATGCTGAAAATCATAATGTTACTTTACCAATCGGTGAAAATGGACAATTGTTAGATACCGATACTTTATTTCCTGATTTAGCCATTAATCATTTAGGATTGGTGGCTGGAATAAGTTTTTTATTGGGAATTATTGCTGCTTCTTTTTCTAGTATAGATTCAGCATTAACTGCTTTAACAACATCATTTACCTATGATTTTTTAGATATTTCTTCAAAAAGTAGTAAAGAAAAATTAAAGCTTAAAAACTACGTAATGTTTGGTTTTACTGTGATAATTTTTATCATAGTAATGGCGTTTTCAGGAAGTAGAGGTGATATAATATCAACTATTTTTTATGTTGCAGGCTATACTTATGGCCCGTTACTAGGTCTTTTCTTATTTGGAATGTTTACTAAGATTAAAATAAAAGATACTTTAATTCCAATTGTAGCTATTTTAGCTCCAATCTTAACTTATTTATTAAATATATATTTTAAAAATGCATTTAATTTTGATTTTGGCTTTTTTAATATTGCTGTAAATGCATCTTTAACTATTATGGGTTTATTAATTATTAAAAAAAGTAATTAAAATATATGTCACCAGATTCAATAACAGAGCAACCTTCATATTATGATGATTTAGAGAATATGAGTATAAAAGAATTGCTCACAAATATTAATAATGAAGATAAAAAAGTGCCTTTGGCTGTTGAAAAATCTTTACCTCAAATTGAAAAATTGGTAGAAAAGGTTGTTGAAAGATTTGAAGAAGGAGGAAGGCTATTTTATATAGGTGCCGGAACAAGTGGTAGGTTAGGAGTTCTTGATGCTTCAGAATGTCCGCCAACTTATGGTGTTCCAGATGATTGGGTAATTGGATTAATTGCAGGAGGAGATGGAGCTCTTAGAAAAGCTGTTGAGAATGCTGAAGATAATAAAGCACAGGCATGGAAAGATTTAAAGGCTTTTAATATCAATTCTAATGATGTATTGGTTGGAATTGCTGCTTCAGGAGGTACTCCATATGTAATTGGTGGTTTAGAAGATGCCAATAAAAATGGTGTTATCACTGGTTGCATAACATGTAATTCAAATTCCAAAGTTGCAAAAGTCTCTAAGTATCCAATTGAAGTAATTGTTGGTTCAGAATTTGTTACAGGAAGTACGCGTATGAAAGCCGGTACAGCTCAAAAGATGGTTCTCAATATGATTACAACATCAGTAATGGTTAAATTAGGTAGAATAAAAGGCAATAAAATGGTTGATATGCAATTAACCAATGACAAGTTGGTTAGACGAGGAACTTTGATGATAGCTAAAGAATTGAATATTGATGAAGAAAAAGCTAAAAAATTACTTTTAAAATATAATAGTGTCAGAAAGGCAACAGAAAGTTATTTAAATAAATCTTAATAGGAAATTAAATTATTTAAAATTCTTTGAATTTTAATCTTACTATAGAATATTTCCCAAATATTTTGTTCTTTTACGAAATCGGGGTTTATTATTAATTATTTGATGTAAATGGATAAAAAAGTAAAATATGGTATAATAGGTAAGAATATATCATATTCCTTTTCAAAAAAATATTTTACCAAAAAATTTATGCAATTAAAATTGAATCATCATTCTTACGAGAATTTTGACATACAGTCTATTGATGATCTTCCATTAATTTTAAATGAAAACATAAATTCTTTAAAAGGATTAAATATTACTATTCCATATAAAGAAAAAATATTTAAATATTTAGATGAAGTTGATGAAAATGCAAAAAATATTGGTGCAGTAAATACAATAAAAATTTCAGATGAATATAAGTTAAAGGGTTATAATACAGATTTTTATGGATTTGAGAAATCACTCAAACCACTGTTAAAAAATCATATAAATAAAGCACTGATTTTAGGTACAGGAGGAGCATCAAAAGCTATTGCATTTGTTTTAAATAAACTTGAAATTGAATTTAAATTTGTTTCAAGAACGCCTGTTAATGAGCAAACAATTTCTTATAGTGATTTAACCAAAAAAATCATGAATAAGTATCATCTTATAATTAACTGTACTCCATTGGGAACTTTTCCTGAAGTTGAAAATTTTCCTGATATACCTTATCAATATCTTACCAATAAACATATTTTGTATGATTTGATATACAACCCAATTGAAACTACCTTTTTATCAAAAGGTAAAAAAATGGGTGCAACAATAAAAAATGGAGAACAGATGCTTATATTACAAGCTGATAAAGCTTGGGAAATATGGAATTCTTCAATTTATTAACAATAACGCAACTTTACTAAAAAAAAACATCTAATATCAAAGATAGTTTTGTGATTTGATAAGCTATGATTATCTTTCGAGACTTTTTAAAAGTAATTAAATACAAGGAACCTTAAACATTACAAAATGTTAGACGAAAATATTGAAAATTTATCCTCAGAAGAAGCTACTAAAAACATCAAAACAGATATTGATAAAAATGAAAACTTAGAAGATATCGATGAGAATAAGGTTAATGAAGAAAAAGCTGTTGAAATAAAAACTGAAGAAAAAAAGCTGTTGGAGGGTGAGATAGAATCCAAAGAAGTTGTTGAAGTAGGTGTTGAAAAAACTCCCATTTCACCTATTGTTGAAAAAGAGGGTGATGAAAAAACTGAACTTAAGGATGAAAAAAGTTCAAATGAAAAAACTTTAGTTGATAATATACCTGAAGAAAAAAGTATAGATAATAATGAAGAAGAAATTGCTGTTCCATCTGATAAAGAAAAAAAGGATAAAGAAGAAAGTAAAGAAATTCCTATAATAGATTATGCCAAGTTATCTTTAGATGGATTGGTTGCTGCAATGCAAGGTTTGCTCCATCAATTTTCTATTCAAGATATTAAAGATCAATTTGAAACATTAAAGAAAGATTTTACTGGTAAGTTTAAAATTTTTATTGGAGAAAAGAAAGAAGAATTTATTAAAGATGGTGGTAATGAAATTGATTTTAACTTTTTTTCTCCAGTTAAACATAAATTCAATGAACTTACTTCAGAATTTAAAAAGAAACGCCAAAGGTATTATAAAGATAAAGAAAGAGAGCAAAAACAAAATCTTGAAGATCGATTACAATTAATTGAAAAATTAAAGGATTTGATAGATAATGCTGAGGCATCGACTATGTATAAAAATTTTAGATTACTACAAGATGAATGGCGTAGTATTGGTCAAATACCTCATTCAAAATATAATGATGTTTGGAGAACTTACCATCATCATGTTGAACGTTTTTATGATTTACTGCATTTAAATAATGATTTTAGAGATTTAGATTTTAAACACAATTTGGAAGAAAAATCTAAATTGGTTGAAAAAGCCGAAAAACTAGCTGAAAAAACTGATATAAATCAAGCTTTTAAAGAGTTGCAAATATTGCATCGAATGTGGAAAGAAGATATTGGTCCTGTTGCTAGGGATATGCGTGAGGATGTTTGGAATAAATTTAGTGAGGCTACAAAAAAGATACATAATAAACGTCACGAACTTCAAGATCAATTGGATGCTAAATTTAAAGAAAATGTAGATTTAAAATTAGCTGTAATTGAAAAAATAAAAGCTATAAATATTGATAGTATTGATTCACATAAGTTGTGGCAAGATAGTATTAAGAATTTAGAAAAAATTCGTGAAGAATTTTTTGCTATTGGTCGTGTTCCAAGATCAAAAAATGAAGAGATTTGGCAATTATTTAAAGATGCAACACGTGGTTTTAATAAAGCTAAAAATTACTTTTATAAAGGAATTAAAAAAGATCAGTCTGAAAATTTAAATAAAAAAATGCTTTTAGTAGAACAAGCAGTATCTTTAAAAGATACTGAAGATTGGGATATAGCAACAGAAGTATTTAAAAAAATTCAATATGATTGGAAAAATATAGGGCATGTGCCTAGAAGAGATTCTGATAAAATTTGGAAAAGATTTAAAGATGCTTGTAATCATTATTTTGATCGATTGCACAATAAACAAGATGATGCTAATAAAGAACAGACAGAAGTCTTTAATAAGAAAAAAGAATTACTGGAGCAATTTAAAGTGCAAATCAATCAAGAGGATAATAATTTGACTTTAGATTTGGTAAATTCTTATATAAAAGATTGGAAAGGATTAGGAGTCGTACCTGTAAAAATGCGCCATATTGATACAAAGTTTAATAAAACATTAGATGCTGCTTATAAAATATTAAATATTGATAAAGAGGAAGCAATATTTTTAAAATTTAAAAATATAATTGACACTTATGCAGAACAAAAAGACACTCGTAAAATTGAAAGTGAGCACTTATATGTAAGAAGGAAAGTTGATGAACTTACCAAAGAAATTAAGCAGTTAGAAAATAATATTAGTTTTATTTCTAATGCTTCCGAAGATAATCCATTAGTAAGAAATGTGTACAATAATATTGCCAAATACAATGAAAATTTGAAGTTGTGGCAAAAAAAGTTAATCTACCTAAATCATTTAGATTATTGATAAAACAACCTGCTTTTAGCAGGTTTTTTTTTATTCTTTTCCTAAAAACACTTCACAAACAAATCTTAGTTATATTTGTAAATTAATATAAAAAACATAGAATATGTCAGATGATAAAAAAGTAATTTTCTCCATGAATGGAGTTAATAAAACTTATAAAAGCACGAATAAGCAAGTACTTAAAAATATATATTTAAGTTTTTTTTATGGAGCAAAAATTGGAATTCTAGGATTGAATGGTTCCGGTAAGTCTACTCTTTTAAAAATTATAGCAGGAATTGATAAAAATTTTCAAGGTGATGTGGTATTTTCACCCAATTATACCGTAGAATATTTATCTCAAGAACCTGAATTAGATGAAAATAAAACAGTAATTGATATTGTAAAAGAGGGTGTAGCTGAAACAGTATTAATATTGGATGAATACAATAAGATCAACGATATGTTTGGTCTGGAGGAGGTGTATTCTGATACTGATAAAATGGAAAAATTAATGGCTAAACAAGCCGAATTACAAGATAAAATTGATGCATTAAATGCATGGGAGCTAGATACTCAGTTAGAAATAGCTATGGATGCATTGCGTACACCGGAAGGAGATACTCCTATTAAAATTTTATCAGGAGGTGAACGTCGTAGAGTAGCTCTATGTCGTATATTATTACAACAACCTGATGTTTTATTACTGGATGAACCCACAAATCATTTAGATGCTGAATCTGTTCATTGGTTGGAACATCATTTGGCACAATATAAAGGTACTGTGATTGCAGTTACGCATGATAGATATTTTTTAGATAATGTTGCTGGTTGGATATTAGAATTAGATAGAGGTGAAGGAATACCTTGGAAAGGCAATTATTCATCATGGTTAGAGCAAAAATCAAATCGTTTGGCTAAGGAAGAAAAAACAGCATCTAAACGTCAAAAAACTTTACAGCGAGAGTTAGAATGGGTTAGAATGGCACCAAAAGGACGACATGCAAAATCAAAAGCTCGTTTGTCAAACTACGATAAATTAATGAGTCAAGATCAAAAACAGAAAGAAGATAAGTTAGAATTATATATACCAAACGGACCTCGTTTAGGAAATAATGTAATTGATGCAGTTGGTGTATCAAAAGCTTTTGGTGAAAAATTACTCTATGAAAATTTAAACTTTAGTTTACCTCCAAATGGAATAGTTGGAATAATTGGTCCGAATGGAGCAGGAAAAACTACTATTTTTAAAATGATAATGGGT
>JAUWLK010000208.1 GCA_030613745.1 Flavobacteriaceae bacterium
GTAAGTAAATTTCACATTTTTAAATTCAATATTTCCGTGAATAATTGATTTTTTGTTTTGTAAATTTTGTATAGAAGGTATTTCTTCTAAAAATTCATTTATTCTCTTTTGAGATACTTCAGCTTGCTGAACTATTGAAGTGACCCAACCAACTACAGCTACCGGCCAAGTGAGCATATTAACATATATAATGAATTCAGCTATTATGCCTATATTTTCAATTTCCCCATTAATGTATTGTGTACCTCCAATATAAATAACCATTATGTTGCTAATTCCTATTAGTAAAATCATTAATGGAAAAAATAGAGCTTGCGCTTTGTATAATGAAATATTTTTGTCTTTGCTAGTTACAGCCAAACTAATAAAGTCGTTTGAAGTTTGATTTTCAATACTGTATGCTTTTATAACATTTATTCCAGAAAAAATTTCTTGAGAAAATGTTGTTAGTTTTGATAAATATTGTTGCACAATTGTACTTCGTTTATTTATTACTCTACTTAGTACATAAATTGATATTGACAGAATTGGTAAGGGTAATAAGGTGTAGTATGTTAATTTGGGATCGATGTTAATCATTTTTGTTATTGCAACAACAAATAATACCAGCATATTCATGGTGTACATTATTGCTGGTCCAAAATACATACGTACTTTACCAACATCTTCGCTTATGCGATTCATCAAATCGCCAGTTCTATTTTTTTTATAAAAATTTAAAGAAAGTTTTTCGTATTGTTGAAATATTTCATTCTTTAAATCAAACTCAATTAATCTAGACATTACTATTAAAGTCTGACGCATTAAAAATGTAAAAAAACCTGAAATTAATGCAGCTCCAATAATCAAAAGTACATTAATAAATAATTGGGATTTAACTATATCTAAGTCATTGATTATGTTATTATTATAATCTTCAACTACATTCAATGATTCACGAATGAGTGATGGAATTTGTAAAACAAAAATTTTAGAAATTATTGTAATCAAAATGCCTAATATCAAGCGGAAACGATATTTATAAAAAAATTTATTTAAGTATTGTAATGCTTTCATTTATTGTTTTACAAAATTTTGTGTAGGCGAATATACTCAATAATTAGATGTTCAATTTAAAAAAAAATAGTAATTTTGCATCTTGATTTAACAAAATATCAAAATATTTTTAAAAAATACGATCTTTTTAATCATGGTGAATAGAAGACATATTCGAATCAAAGTAATGCAATCGGTTTATGCATTATTGCAATCTAAGAGTGATAATTTAGTTAAAGAAGAAAAGTTTTTACTATTTAGTATTCAAAAAGCACTTGATTTGTATATTTTACAACTGCTAATGATAGTTGAAGTAAAAAAAATTGCCTTTGAGCACATAGAAATTAAAAAGAAAAATCATTTAGCTACTTCTCAAGATAAAAATCCAAATTTAAAATTTATTAATAATCAAGTTGTTCATGCCATTGAACATAGTAATGAAATAAATGATTATGTCATTCAGAAAAAACTTGATTATTGGAATGATAACAGAGAATATGTTAGAGTAATTTGGGATGAATTAAAAGAAAGTGAATTTTATAACAATTATTTAAGTACACAAAATACTTCTTTTAAAGAGGATAAAGAATTTAGTATCAATTTTTTTGAAAAAATTATAGCACCAAATGAAAAATTGTATGATTACTATGAAAGTTTAAATTTGAGTTGGGTTGATGATTTACCTTTAGTTAATACCTTGGTAATTAAAACAATTAAACAATTACATAGTGGTAATTTAATTAGCTTGAAAGAATTAGAAGTAAAAAAGGATGATAAAGAGTTTTTAATTGATTTATTTAGAAAAACAGTATTACATCATGATGAATATACTGAAGAAATAGATGATAAAACTCCAAACTGGGATACAGATAGAATAGCCGAAATCGATTTAATTCTGATAAAATTGGCTATTACAGAATTTATATATTTTCCTTCCATTCCAACTAAAGTTACCATAAATGAATATATTGAAATTGCAAAAGATTATTCAACCGTTAAAAGTAGCTACTTCATTAATGGTGTTTTAGACAAACTTTTAAAAGAGTATAACAAATCTAATAGATTACAAAAAATAGGAAGAGGTTTGTTGTAAATATTTATATTTTTGCATTAATAATAAAAACAAATTTTATAATGAGAAAAATAATAGCGTTAATTATCTTAAGCTTTGGTTTATTTGTAATTTCTTGTAATGAAAATGCAGTAAAAAAAGTTAATAAGCAAAATTTAGAGAATGCCAAGGTACGTGATAGTGAAATAAGATTAGGCGGTCCTAGATTGAGTTTTGATAAAACTGAACACGATTTCGGAATTTTGAATGAAGGAGACATTGTTGAAACAGTATTTACTTTTACAAATTCAGGGAAATCTGAATTAATTATCACATCTGCTAAATCAAGTTGTGGTTGTACTGTGCCAGAATGGCCAAAAGAACCTATTTTAGCCGGAGAAACGGGGAAAATAAAAGTAAAATTTAATACAAGAGGTAAACCTAATAAACAAAGAAAACAGGTTACATTACGAACCAATACTGATAGTGGAAAAGAAATTCTTACCATATTAGCTCAAGTAACACCGAAACCTAAAAATTAATAATATAATGTATCAAGCAATATTTTTACAATCCAGCAATAGTATTGGAAACTATATAATGATTCCTTTGATGTTTTTAATCATATATCTTTTTATGATTCGACCACAGGTAAAACGTCAAAAAAACGAAAAAAAATTTCAAGCTTCTATTAAAAAAGGAGCAAGAGTTATAACAACTAGTGGTATTCACGGTAAGATAGTTGATTTAATTGATAATGATAATACTTGTATAATTGAAACAGGTGCAGGTAAAATTAAATTTGAAAGATCATCCATTTCAATGGAATTGAGTAAGAAATATTTACCTAAAGAATTGAAAAAATAATAAATTTCTATATTTTTTAAAAGAGTTCTAATCAATTAGGGCTTTTTTTTTAAATAATTAAGTATAATTTAAAGATGATTAGTAAAAAGTCTCAAAGCAAAATTGATTCTTTAAAGAGTAATAAAAAATTACGCGTATTTTTATTATTCTTAGTCTTGTCATTTTTGTTTTGGTCACTTATTAAACTTTCCAAAAACTATATTGCAGATGTAGAATTTAATTTAGTTTATATTGATGTACCTAAGAATAAACTATTGCAAAATGTACCTGTAAGTAAAATAAAATTAACTGTAAAAACAGTTGGTTTTAAATTACTTAATTATGGTTTAAAAACAAAAAAATTAAAATATAGCTTGTCAGATTTAAATCGTAAGAAAGGGTCAATATATTATAGTATAACGCAGTCAAAAATTAAAGATTTACAAGTTCAATTTTCTGCTGAAACTGAAGTATTAAAAGTAAAACCGGATACTTTATATTTTGACTTGGGTGTGAAAAAATCAAAAAAAGTTAAAGTTAATACAAATGTTAATTTACAATTTAAATCTGGTTTCAGTTTGGTGAAAAAATATACAGTTCAACCAAATTCTGTTACAGTTTCTGGAGCATCAAAATATATTGATTCAATAGAAGTTATTCAGACGGAGTTATTTGAAATGGAAGAAGTATCAAGTTCTTTTGAAGAAATAATAAAATTGAAACTACCAAATGAATACGTGACATTATCTTCAAATATTATAACTATAAAAGGTGATGTTGAAAAAATGACAGAAGGGACTTTTAATCTTACCTATAGAATAATAAATTTGCCTAAAAATTATATTATTAGTACATATCCTAAAAAAGTAAAAATAACTTATCAAGTTGCATTGAAAGATTATAATAAAATTTCAGAAAACAGTTTCAAAATTCAGTGTGATTTTAAAGAAACGGAAAGTAATAATCTAGAATATTTAATTCCCAAAATAGTTGAAAAACCTGAAATACTTTTTGATGTAAAAGTTATTCCTAATAAAATAGAATTTTTAATTAAAAAATAATATTTAGTTTTTAAACTTTGATTAATTTACTTAATAAATGAAGATAGTTGGTTTAACAGGAGGTATAGGAAGTGGTAAAACTACTATAGCTAAAATGTTTGAGGCATTAGGTGTACCTGTTTATTATGCTGATGATGAGGCTAAGAATTTAATGAACACTTCGATAAAAATAAAAAACAGATTAATTGATGAATTTGGAAATGAGACATATATAAACGGAAAGTTGAATAGACATTTTTTAGCTAACCTTGTATTTAATGATAAAGAAAAATTATTTAAAATAAATAAAATTGTTCATCCTGAAGTTGATAATCATTTTAAAAATTGGATTCTAAAACAAAATTCAACTTATGTAATTCAAGAAAATGCCATAATTTTCGAAAGTGATAACCAGAATAATTTTGATGTCATAATTACTATAACTGCACCTAAAAATGAAAAAATAAAACGTGTAATTGCTCGTGACAATTCAACTAAAACAAAAGTTTTAGAAAGAATGAAGAATCAATTAAGTGATAGTTTTAAAATTGCTAATTCAAAGTATGTAATTTATAATATTGATTTAGAACAAAGTAAATTGCAAGTTCAAGAAATCCACTCAAAACTG
>JAUWLK010000144.1 GCA_030613745.1 Flavobacteriaceae bacterium
TTTCTTCATGATGCTCACCTCCTTCAAATCCTAATGCTATATGCCCAAATTCATTGATAAAAGTTAAAAGTGGACCATCCAAATATTCTTCAATACCAAGTACAACTGGAACAGGAAAATTGGATGAAAATTTTCGATTGTTTAAAGAATCACTAATCGTAATAAAAGGTACTGTGGCTGAAGAAGTTGTATGTAAATCAATAAAATAAAATGGACCTTTATCATTGTTTAAAATTTCTTTAATAATTTGATAAATTTCTATTTGTTCTTTTGTTTCTGCATTTTGTTCAACAGAATGCTTATCTAGAGCTTTTATATTTTCTTTATTCCATATTCTATTCAAATCAACATCTTCAAATCTTATTCCTTTTTTTGAAGCATTTATATTTCCAAAAATCACATATAAATTTCCTCTAAACTTAATATTTTCTTCTTTAATTTTATGTAATACTTTTTTCGAAGCTTTAACTCCTGCCTGTTCATTTCCATGTATACCTGCTAAAATTACAACTGTTGGTGTTTGTTTTGAACCTTTTATCTCTCCTAAGATTCGATTAAAATTTATCTGATAGTTAGTAAAGTTTTTTTTAGTTTTATTCATTTCTTGATAAAGTATCTTGCATTCTTTTTAAATCGTTTTTAGTTAACATTCCTATTAAGTCACCATATTCAAGTACTGGTAAACAACCAACTTTATTTTTTATCATCATATTTTTAGCATCTTTAAATGAAGTATCTGAACTTACAGTTATAATATTTTTAATCATAATATCTTTAGCTATAATCAATTTTTTCTTTTTTAAATCAACTGCATTCAAATTCGTTTCTGTTATTAAACCTGTAATTTTATTCTTATGATTTACAACAGGAATGTGATGTATATTCTTCCATTCCATTATTTTAACTACCAAATCTACCAAATCATCTTCATTAACTACAAAAATCTCAGTAGTCATAAACTCGTCTAATTCAATATTTTTTAAATCCACATCAACACATTGTTTAGGATTTGCTAATTTCCACTGATGTACCGGTTTACCAATTATTTGATTTTTATACATACATGATGTTAGTGTTGCACTTGCAATATCTTTTGTTAGTTTTTTACACAATTTTCTGTTACTGTTTGTAATCCAAACACTACCGGTTTGATGAGCATCTACCCTTTTTTCGATTATATTTAAATAATAAGAAATATCTTTTTCATCAATTTTCGACTTTATTAACCCTTCATAAGCTAAAGGTAATAATTGCTCTTTTATCAAACGTTTTGCTGAAATACCTTTACCAAACCAATTAAAATACGTATTAATTCCGGTTCTTGCTGCATTAATAAAATTCCCTTTTACTTCACGAAATGGGATTTTATCATAAACCTTTTTATATTTTTTTGGCATACTCTGCATCACTCCAACCCAAAATAAAGCATTTGCTATTTCATCTTTAACTGTAGGACCTGAAGGTATATATCTATTTTCAATTCGTAAGTTTGGTACACCTTCATTTATACCATAACATAATCTATTCCACTTATAAATAGTTCCGTTATGTATATTTAAAGCTTGTAGCTGTGGTATCTTGCCCTGTTGTAATAATTTAACAGCATTTTCATCAAAATTAGAAGTTAAAATAGGAATATATCTTACAATATCATTTTTATAAATTTCAATAATAGAATTTCTTAGCCATTCATTTCCAAAAGAAACCCTAGGTTTTTGCCCTCTTAATAGATAAGATTGATTTCTTAAATCAACACTTTGTTGAAAAAGTGCTATACGAGTTTCACTCCATAGTTCTTTTCCTAATAACATAGGTGAATTTGTCATAATAGATAACATTGGCCCGGAAATTACTCTCGCCCAATTATACTTGTCAACAATTTGATGAAGAGGAATTTGTAAATGAACTTGAAAACTAGTGTTACATGCCTCAAAAATTATAGATTCGTGTTTAAGTATTAATTCATCAATACCTTCTATTCGTAATTTAAAACCATTGCCTCGTATTTTTTTTAAAATCTTATTTAAAACTTGATATCTTTTATGCGGTGTTATATTTTCAAAAACCAAATCTTTTTTCTTAAGGGTTGGTAAAATTCCTACAAGTAAAATTTTATTTTCCTCAATTTGTTTTGCAGATCGATGTGCTTTATTTAACAATAAATTTAATTGATCTTCAAGTTTTGAAAAACAATTTGAACCAAGTTTTATAGGATCTAAATTAATTTCTAAATTAAAAAGTGCCATTTCAGTAGTAAAATGCTCATCATCTATTTTTTCAAGAACTTCCAAAGCATTTTTTGAAGGACGGAAATTTTTATCTACAAGGCAAAGTTCTTGTTCAGCGCCAATGCGCTGTATACCTTTTTCAAAAAGGTCTTTTTCAATCATCATATCTAAAGCCTTTACATCATTGAGTAAATGATATAAAAATTCTTTACGCTCGCTTAAACTCTCTATTGCTTTGACTGATTGAAACCCCATAAACTGAAGTAATTTACCGTATAAATTTACAGAAAAATACCTCAGAATTAAATGATTAAAGTCATGTTATACTCAAAAGATAAAATATTACTATACAAATAATGGCTTTTCACTCATTAATTCATTGACTTTTTGCGCAACACTTTTTAAAACCTCTTCATCTTCAAAATTGTTGATTACTTCATCAATTAAATCAACTATAGTTTTCATATCCTCTTCTTTTAAACCTCTGGTAGTAACTGCAGCAGATCCAACTCTTATTCCTGAAGTAATAAATGGCGATTTATCATCAAAAGGTACCATATTTTTATTTACAGTGATTTCAGCTTTAACTAAAGCATTTTCAGCTTCTTTTCCTGTAATATTTTTATTTCGCAAATCAATCAACATCATGTGGTTATCAGTTCCTCCTGAAATTATATCATAACCTTTAGCTACCAATTCCTCTGCCATTGCTGCTGCATTCTTCTTTACTTGAATTTGATAATGTAAAAATTCATCGGTTAAAGCTTCTCCAAAAGCAATAGCTTTTGCTGCAATGATGTGTTCTAACGGGCCTCCTTGCATTCCTGGAAAAACAGATGAGTTGATTAAAGTACTCATCATTTTAGTTTTACCTTTTAGAGTTTTTTCCCCGAAAGGGTTTTCAAAATCATTGCCTAACATAATCATACCTCCTCTTGGGCCTCGTAAAGTTTTATGCGTTGTAGTAGTAACAATATGGCAATGTGGTAATGGATCATTTAAAATACCTTTAGCTATCAAACCTGAAGGATGAGAAATATCTCCTAATAAAATTGCACCAACACTATCTGCAATTTCTCTGAATCTTTTAAAATCAATATCTCTGGAATAAGCCGAAGCACCTGCAATAATTAACTGAGGTTTAAACTTATTAGCTGTTTCTTGAATTTTATCATAGTTTAAAACACCTGTTTCTTTTTCAACTCCATAAAAAGATGTTTTGTATAGTTTTCCTGAAAAATTTACTGGTGAACCATGAGTTAAATGCCCTCCATGAGATAAATCAAAACCTAAAATTATATCACCCGGTTTTAAAACTGCTTGATAAACCGCAGCATTAGCTTGAGAACCTGAATGTGGTTGCACATTAACATAGGCCGCACCAAATAAAGCTTTTGCTCTGTCAATTGCAATTTGCTCAACTACATCAACTACTTCACAACCACCATAATAACGTTTTCCAGGGTATCCTTCTGCATATTTGTTTGTTAAAACAGAACCTGCTGCTTCCATAACCTGTTTACTAACATAATTTTCTGAAGCAATCAACTCCAACCCATTAGTTTGCCTTTCTTTTTCGTCTTGAATTAAGTCAAATATTAATTGATCTCTTTGCATGAATTCTTATCTTTAAGTTTATGTTAATTTTGGTTCAAAAATAATAAATTCATTTTGTATATATACAGAAACTTTTATATTTGATTATAAATATTTTTATTATCTTTAAAACAGAAAATATTATTAAAAAATAATTTAACGAACATGAAAATAACTGCAAATAACCCGAATAGAAAATCTTGGTTAAAAGTTGAAAAACATTCTGATTTTCCTATACAAAATATACCTTTTGGAGTTTTTTTAACCAAAGATGATATCATAACCATTGGTAGTCGAATTGGTGATTATGCAATTGATCTGGCAGCATTACATCAATTGGGCTATTTTGAAGGAATTCCTTTAACAGATGACATATTTATGCAAAATACCTTAAATGATTTTATTTCTGATGGAAGAACAACCTGGCGATTAGTTAGAAATAGAATTGCGAATATTTTTGATATTGAAAATTCTAAACTAAAAGAAAATAAAGAACACAAAAATAAAATCCTTTTTAATATCAAAGATATAGAAATGCTATTGCCTGTTGATATTGGTGACTATACAGATTTTTATTCAAGTAAAGAACATGCTACTAATGTAGGGACAATGTTTAGAGATCCTGATAATGCATTACTCCCTAATTGGTTACATATCCCTATAGGTTACCATGGTCGTTCATCGTCAATAATAGTTTCAGGTACAAAAATAAGACGTCCACACGGACAAACTATTCCAAATAATGCAAGTCAACCTGTATTTGGTCCTTCAAAACTAGTTGATTTTGAATTAGAAATGGGCTTTATTACTACTGATGCAAATAAATTAGGTAAATCAATTAGCATTGACGAAGCTGAAGAATATATTTTTGGTATGGTATTACTTAATGACTGGAGTGCAAGAGATATTCAAAAATGGGAATATGTTCCTCTTGGTCCTTTTCTAGCAAAAAATTTTGCTAGTACTATTTCTCCTTGGATAGTTACTATGGATGCTTTAACACCTTTTAAAACTGAAAGCCCCGAACAAAACCCTAAGCCTTTACCTTATTTACAACAAGATGGCAAAAATAGTTATGATATAAAATTACAAGCTGCTATAAAACCTAAAAAACAAGAAGAAACCATAGTAAGTAATACTAATTTTAAATACATGTATTGGACTATGACACAACAATTAGCCCATCAAACAGTTAATGGTTGCAATGTTCGCTCGGGTGATTTATATGGTAGTGGAACAATATCTGGTCCTACGAAAGATAGCTACGGTTCTATGCTAGAATTAACTTGGAAAGGAACCAATCCAATTAAAATGAATGATGGAACTGAACGTAAATTTATAAATGATGGAGATACAGTTATTTTACGTGGATACTGTAAAAATGATAAAGTTCGTATTGGATTTGGTGAATGTAAAGGAAAAATACGCAAAGCAAAAATGTAAACAAACCATTCATCTGATGACTATTTTCACAACAGTTATTAGTCATCTGATGAATTTTTAACTTAAACTCAGGGCTTCACTCCTAGTGAAACCATGAATAAAATCAACTCTAAAATTTAACATCCATAATTCCATAATGAGAATTATGTGATAAAACTTCTCCATTTTTAATAACAATTAATTGAGGAGATTGATGTACAATTTGTAATTCATCTTCAATAAAGTTAGAGACCTCTCTATTTTGTATAATATCCAATAAAAAATAATTAAAATCCTCAATTTTATTTGATAATTTAGTTTCAAATCTATTTAAAACCATTGTGCTAATTCCGCAACGCGTACTGTGTTTAAATATTAAAACTGGTTTATGCTCAGATAAAGTAAATATCTCATTAATTTGATCTTCATTAGTTAAAGCAATTTTATTTAGTTCTTTTTTGCTCTTTTTATTATTGTTAAAAAGGTTTTTAAACACTATATCAAAATATTTAATTAAGTAATATGATTTAATTCAATTACAGTTATTTCTGGTCTGATACCTGCCCTTCCGGGGAATCCTAAAAACCCAAAACCTGTATTTACATATAAATATTGCTTTGCTTCACTATATAAACCCGACCATTGCGGATAAATATATTTTATAGGGCTCCATTTAAATCCTGGTATATCAACTCCAAATTGCATACCATGTGTATGACCTGCTAAAGTAAGGTCAAATTGGGTTTGATGAGGTATTATTTTATTAGTCCAATGTGTTGGATCATGCGACAATAATATTTTAAACGGAACATTTTCAGCACCTTGTAATGCAATATCTAGATTTCCTTTTTGTGGAAAAGGTGGATTACCCCAGTTTTCCACTCCAACAATAGTAATATTTTCTCCATCTTTAGAAATTGTTACATTTTTATTATTCAAAAGCTTAAAGTTCATTTGCTTTTGATATTCAAAAAGTAGATTTAAATTATCTTGCTTTTCTTTATCAGAATTCCATTTTTTATAATCACCATAATCATGATTTCCTAAAATAGAATAAACACCTTTTTTTGCTTTTAATTTTTTAAAATCATCAATATAAGGCTCTATTTCGCGTGAATCATTATTTACCAAATCTCCGGTAAATAAAATAACATCTGCATTTTGTTGGTTTACCAAATCAATACCATCCAAAATAGCTTCTTTACTATCAAAGCTTCCTGCATGTATATCAGAAATTTGAACAATTTTAAAACCCTGAAAAGCTTTAGGTAAGTTTTTAAACTGCAAACTTACCTTACTCACTTTAAAATTATATTTTCCTTTAGTAATTCCATAAATCATTGTAGTAAAAGGAATTGCGGCAATCATTAAACTTGCTTGGCGAATAAATTTTCTACGTCCAGGCATAACTACATTTTTTCTTTTTCTCCTAAATAAATTGCGAATAGTTAAATAAAATAAATTAGCTATTCTAACTATATCTTCCAAAATAAAAAATACAATTAAAAATAATTTAAATATAAAAAATGAAAAGAAAAACCCAATAAATAAATTCGGTATTAATGTAGTTTGCAGAGGTTTATATTTAAAATTTGCATATAAAAGGTAAAGGCCTACATAACCTGCTAAAACAGCTAAAAAATAAACTACATTAAATAAAACTT
>JAUWLK010000197.1 GCA_030613745.1 Flavobacteriaceae bacterium
TTACAGGAAAACCTTTATTTGGGTTGGATTATAAAAAAGAAGGTATGCTTTATGTTTCTGTATTAAGGCCGCCGGCTTTTGGTCAGAAATTAACTTCGTTTGATGATAAAGTTGCCAGATCAAAAGAAGGTGTAATTGATATTTTTCAGTTTGGTAATAAAATAGCTGTTTTGGCAAATAGTACATGGGAAGCTATGAGAGCTAAAAAGACTTTAACAGCTATTTGGGAAGAAGAAACTACACTTGAAAGTACTGAGGATCACGATAAGTTACTTCTTGGTTTGTTAGATGGAAATGAATTTAAAACATTAAGATCTGATGGAGATATAAAAAATGCTTTTGCTACTGCAGATAAAGTATTAGAGCGTACTTATGAGTCACCTATTTTACCGCATAATTGTTTAGAACCTATGAATTTTTATGCAAATGTTACCGATGAAAAAGTAGAATTGGCAGGACCAATTCAAACTCCAAAAGGTACGGCAGAAAGAATTGCAAAAAAATTGGATAGAGATTTTAAAGATATTTCTTTGGAAATGACTCGAATGGGAGGAGGCTTTGGAAGAAGATTATATGGAGATTTTGCTTTGGAAGCTGCAGAAATCTCAAATATTTCCAGAAAACCTGTATTGGTTGTTTTCTCCAGAGAAGATGATATGGCTGACGGAATCTATAGGCCAGCCATAAAATACAGAATTAGTGCAGCTATCAAAGACAGTAAAGTAGTAGGATATCATCTGAAAGAAGCAGCAATTAATAGTAATATGTACGGACTTATTCCTAATTTTTTTCCTGCGGGAGCTATTGAAAATTATCAGGTTGATGTGGCTAACTATAAAAGTAATATCACAACAGGTGCCTGGAGAGCTCCTTATACCAATTTTTTAGCTTTTGCTGAACAAAGTTTTTTTGATGAATTGGCTGAAACTATGGGTATTGATCGAATTCAACTTAGATTAGATTTACTTCAAAAAGTAAAAGGAACGACAGATAAAAGAATTCAGTATTCAGCTGAGCGTATGGAAGCTGTAATTAATAAGTTAGTTGAAAAATCAAATTGGGGAAAAACTAAAAAAGGTGTTTATCAGGGGTTTTCAGCGTATTATTGTCATAATTCACATGCGGCAGAAGTTGCAGATGTAGTTATAGAATCTGGAGTTCCTGTTGTAAAAAAAGTTACTTGTGTTATTGACTGTGGTATTGTAGTTAATCCTTTGGGAGCCATAAACCAGGTTGAAGGTGGAGTGATTGATGGTATTGGACATGCAATGTATGGAAACCTAAACTTTATAAATGGAGCACCTCAGTCCGTTAATTTTGATACTTATCGGTTAATAAGAATGAAAGAGACACCAATAGTTGAAACGTATTTCATAGAGAATGATATCGCTCCTACAGGTTTAGGTGAGCCAGCTCTACCACCTGCAGGTGCAGCATTGGCAAATGCTATAAAGGCAGCAACAGGTATAAGGCTAACCAAACAACCTTTTATTGAAAATAAAGAGTTATTTGGTTAAATAAAAACATTTAAAATTTCTTTTGAAAAGTAATTGTTAAAAATAGATTCAGTTTAATTTCGAATTAGTATGACACACGAGTTTAAAAAATTGCTTCAGGGATATCAAAATGCTAAACACATTGGTCTTCAGTCTGTAATCGCAACAGTAGTGTCCTTAGATGGTTCCTCATATAGAAGACCTGGAGTTAGGATGCTGATTAATGAAAATGGTCAAATGACAGGTGCAGTTAGTGGTGGGTGTGTAGAAAAAGAAATACTTAAACAATCAGATTCAGTTTTTAAAACAGGAAAGCCTAAAATGATGACCTATGATGGGAGATATCGTTTAGGTTGTGAAGGAATTCTTTATATATTGATAGAATCATTTGATCCAGATCAAGAAATGATTAATTCGTTTGAAAATTGTTTAAAAAGAAGAAAACACTTTGAAATAAATAGCTTTTATACAAAAAAAGCTGATGTTGGTGATGCTTTGGGTTCTGTGATTGTATTTGAAGATAAAAAGCAATATTCTTTTGCTAAGAATACTAAACTTCAAATTAATAGGAATAATTTGTTGGAAGTATTTAATCAGAAGATGAAACCGTGTTTTAAGTTAATTATCATTGGAGCTGAGCACGATGCAGTTCAACTGTGTTTGTTAGCATTTTCACTTGGTTGGGATGTGGTAATTGTAACCAGTCCATCTAATCCTCAGACTTTAAAAGATTTTCCGGGAGCTACAGAATTAATCCATAAAGCACCAGAATCATTAGAATTAGCTTGGGTTAATGAGCATGTAGCTGTTGTGTTAATGACACATAGTTATGTAAAAGATCTTCAATATTTACTTGCTTTAAAAAACACTAAACCTGCTTATATAGGTTTATTGGGTCCTTCCAATAGGCGTGAAAATATTTTGGGCGATGTCATAGAACGTATTCCTTTAATTGACGAATCGTTTTTTGATGTGATTTATGGTCCGGCTGGACTCAATATTGGTGCAGAAACACCTCAGGAAATTTCTTTGTCCATTTGTTCTGAAATACTTTCTGTTATTCGTGGTCAAGAACCTAAATCATTGAAAAATAAATCGGGAAAGATACATTTTGATGTCTCATTGTAATAATGATGTGCAAACATGCAAAACCAAAAATAGCAATGATAATCCTTGCTGCTGGAGAATCTAAAAGGATGGATGCTATCAAACAACTTTTACCTTGGAAAAATACAACTTTATTAGGGCATACAATTGAACAAGGCTTAGTTTCTGATGTTGATTCGGTTTTTGTTATTCTTGGAGCTGATAGCAAATCCATACTAAACAAAATTGATCAAACTGATATTGTATTTATTGATAATCAAAAGTGGCAGAAAGGAATGGGTACTTCAATAACTTGTGCTATGCATTATTTTAAGAAAGAATCACTTAATTTTGATGCTGTTTTAATTGCTTTAATTGATCAACCATTACTTGATTCAAAACATTATAACAGGTTAATATATAAATATATAAAGTCAAGTAAAAATATTATTTCAACTAAAATAAAATCTAAAACCGGAGTGCCAGCAATAATTGATTATAAATATTTTGAGGAACTGTCAATGTTAGATCAAAATTTTGGTGCAAAAAAGATTATAGCTGCAAATTTACAAGATGTATATAGTATCAATTCTTACAATCTCAATGTAGATATTGATACAAAAGAAACTTATGATTTACTTTTCGATACCTATGGAAGTTGAAATTAGATCATTTTTAATTTTTAATCACTTAAACTTAATTCTTTAGGCACATTTTATTATTATATGTACATTGACTCCTTTATAATTCGTTTGTGGAAAGTTTAAATCAAATAATTTCGTTATATCACTTATCTTATTTAGATATTTTTTTGGCTTTATTGGCAACAATTATTTTAGGTATGGGTAAAGCCGGATTAAAAGGCTTAGGTGTAATTATTGTAACCTTAATGGCACTTGTATTTGGAGGAAAAGCATCAACAGGTATATTAATACCTTTAATGATTACTGCCGATATTTTTGCGGTTATTTATTACCACAGACATACCCAATGGATATATTTAACAAAATTATTACCTATGATGGGCATAGGAGTATTATTAGGTGTTTGGTGGGGTAATGATATTTCAGAGCAAATATTTAAACAAATCATGGCTATTTTTATTTTGTTTACTGTAGTTATCATGGTTTGGATGGATAGAAGAAAGACCTCTAGAATACCCAAGCATTGGTTGTTTTCTAGTTCTACAGGACTACTATCTGGTATTACTTCAATGATAGGTAATTTGGCAGGGTCTTTTGCAAACATATATTTATTAGCTATGCGTTTACCAAAAAATGAATTTATTGGTACAGCAGCGTGGTTATTTTTCATCATCAATGTCTTCAAACTTCCTTTCCATATTTTTGTTTGGAAAACAGTAACAAAAGAAACAATTTTGTTAAACTTATTTTTGGCACCTGCCATTATTTTAGGTTTTTATATAGGAGTGTCTTTAGTAAAAATGATTAATAATGAAGCTTATAGGAAGTTTATTATTTTAGTAACTGCCTTTGGTGCCTTAATTATATTATTCAGGTAACAAAAAGTTAGAATCTTAATTTAGTTTATCGTTGGAAATATATTATATAAGTTTAAAAATCTCTTGATAAAAAAAGATCAAAGTAATTATATATAATATTTATGTTCTTTATAGTACTTTAAATGCTTTATATAGATTAAATATTTTCTAATCATCTTTTATTTATATATTCAAAAAATATCATCTTCGATTATTTAATTTAAAATAAATTAAAATGAAAAAATCAACAAACCGTAGGGATTTTGTTAAAAAAACAATAGCGATAGCCGCAGGAATTTCCATTATACCCAGACATGTAATGGGTGGAATAAACTTTATTGCTCCAAGTGATCAGCTTACTAAAGCAGTAATAGGAGTTGGAGCAATGGGACAAGGGCATTTAACTTATGAGAACACAAAATTATTAGCTATTTGTGATGCTGATGGAAACCACTTGGCAAATACACTTAAAAAAGTAGGTAATGATGTAAAAGGGTACAGAGATTTTAGAGAAGTTTTACAAAGACCTGATATTGATATCATTCATATTGCAGCTCCTCCACATTGGCATGGAATAATGTCGGTAATGGCTGCAGAAGCAGGCAAAGATGTTTGGTGTGAAAAACCAATGACGCGGACTATTGGAGAAGGAAAAAGGGTAGTTGAAGCCATGAAAGTTCACGGAAAAATGTTTAGATTAAATACTTGGTTCCGTTTTAAAAATAATTTTTATGGAATGAATACGGAGGTGAAAAACTTAAAAAAAGTTGTTGATAGTGGTGCACTTGGATGGCCTTTAAAAGTAACAATTAGTGGTGTTACGGGATTTAATTGGAAATTTTATTGGGTTGG
>JAUWLK010000049.1 GCA_030613745.1 Flavobacteriaceae bacterium
TGGTATGCCAACACCTGTTATTCATAGAGCAAATAAAATGATGTTACATTTAGAAAAAAGTCATGCCTCTGAAGATATTCAAGAAAAACTCAAAAATGCAACTGAAAATGATATGCAATTGAGCTTTTTTAAATTAGATGATCCTTTACTTGAAGAAATTAAAGAAGAAATTTTAGCTGTCAACATTGATACACTCACGCCTATTGAAGCCTTGATGAAATTGAATGAGATTAAGCGGATGTTGGTTAAGAAATAATTAATCCATCTGTTAAAATTTAGCTTTATTTGAAAGTCTTTTTTAAATTATTATCTTGTACTTCAAATTTTAAGATAATGAAAAAACTATTTCCTTTATTGATTCCTATATTTATTATCCTTTTTGGATGCCAATCAAAAATTGATAAAAAATCAAAAATTGCTATTAATGTCTCCTTTTCTAATAAAATAAGTACTGAAAATCTGGATGGTAGATTATTACTGATGCTGTCAAATAACAATGAAAAAGAACCTCGTTTTCAAATTGGAGGCTTGAATAGCCAATTGATATATGGAATGAATATTGACAAATTAGCTCCTGGTAAAAAAGTAACATTTAATGAAGATGTATTTGGGTTTCCTATAGAAAGTTTAGCAAGTATAAGTCGGGGTGAATATTATGTACAGGCTTTATTAAATGTTTACGAAACTTTTAATCTTTCAACCGGGCACACTGTAAAACTTCCGGTAGATCATGGAGAAGGGCAAAAATGGAACAAATCTCCAGGTAATTTATACAGTCAACCTTTTAAAATAACGATTACAGAAAATGGAATTGAAAACATTGATATTGTATTAGATCAAGTTATCCCTGAAATAAAGGAACCAAAGGATACTGAATGGATAAAACATATAAAAATAAAATCAGAAAAGCTGTCAAAATTTTGGGGAAGAGATATGTATTTGGGAGCTCATATTTTACTGCCAAAAGGATTTAAAGAACATCCTGAAGCCAAATATCCATTAATGATCTTTCATGGACATTTTCCTGCTGACTTCGGAGGGTTTAGAACTACTCCACCTGATAAAGACCTAGAGCCAGTATACTCAGAAAGATTTGGTGTTGATGGATATAATATTAAACAACAGCAAGAAGCTTACGACTTTTATAAACGATGGAATGACCCTGATTTTCCAAGGTTTTTAATTATTGAAATCCAGCATCCTACTTCATATTATGATGATTCTTACGCTGTTAATTCTGCAAGCCAGGGTCCTTATGGAGATGCAATAACTTATGAATTAATTCCATATATAGAAAAACAATTTAGAGGTCAGGGAAAAGGATGGTCACGTTTTCTTTATGGCGGCTCTACAGGTGGCTGGGAAGCCTTAGCGGTACAAGTTAAATACCCAGATGAATACAACGGTTGTTTTGCTGCGTGCCCTGATCCTATAGATTTTAGTAACTATTGCTTAACCAATATTTACGAAGATAAAAACGCATATTATTACGATAGTGAACATAAAAAAGTAGAAGTACCAAGCCATCGTGACTATCTTGGAAATATTACATCAACCCTAAAACAAGATAATCATTTGGAATTGGTGTTAGGTGATAATTCAAGATCAGGGAAACAATGGGATATTTGGGAAGCTACCTATTCACCTCAAAACGAAGATGGTTATCCTGAACGCATTTGGGATAAATACACTGGAGATATTAACCCTGATGTTGCAAATTATTGGAAAGAGAATTATGACTTAAAATATATTTTGGAACGTGATTGGGATAAACTAGGCGATAAGCTTAAAGGAAAAATTCATATCTACTGTGGAGATATGGATAATTATTATTTGAATAATGCCGTTTATTCAATGGAAGAATTTTTAGAAAGTACAACAGATCCATATTATGATGGCGAGGTAGATTATGGTGATAGAGCTGAACATTGTTGGAATGGTGATCAAGATAATCCTAATTATATTTCAAGATTACGATACAATACAATGTATGTTCCAAAGATCATGAAACGTATTGCTGAAAGTGCTCCAAAGGGAGCAGATCTAACGAGTTGGCGTTATAAATAATATCAATTATTTTGATGTATTTCGTATAACAACCACAAATCTGGATCAATAATTATTTCTTTTACTTTTAATCTTGTTTTTAACTTAAACGTTTTCTCTTTTTGAGTCACAGATACCGTAGTTGTTGTAGAAGTTCCATCAACATAAATTATTTTCAAATCTAAAGGAAATGTAAAAATTGGATTTTCTTTTTGGGTTTGTTGTACGGTATATTTTATGTTTTTTTTATTTTGTTTCCATGAGGTTTTTAAAATGGGATGTCCAGATCTAATAAGCCACTGTTCAAAGAATTTGTCTAATTGTTGTTTAGAAACTTCTTCAAAAACATGCTGTAAATCTTCTGTAGAAGCATTTTTTAATGCATATTTTTTATAATACTGATTTATACCTTCCCAAAATATAGCGTCACCAAGTTTTTTTCGAAGCATGTGTAATACCCATCCTCCTTTTTGATATGAATTGGTATTTAATAATTTCATTAAATCCATGGTAACGGTATCAATAACAGGTGTGTTTTGTTTCTTTGAAAATATAATTACTTTTTCTCTTTGCTTTATTAAGAGATCATTAAAAATACTATCTCCGTGCTTTTCCAGCATGTATAAATTGGTGAAATAAGTAGCAAAACCTTCACTCAGCCAAATATGTTTCCAATCTGTTTCTGTTGCAGAATTTCCAAACCATTGATGAGCAATTTCATGCGCAATTAAGCTTTCGTGTTTACGTTCTCCTGTAACTGAATTTTCAGAATAAAAAATATTACTTGCATTTTCCATACCTCCAAAACGAGTTTTTGATTGGACGTTAGCAAGTTTTGTGTAAGGATACGGACCAACATGCTCAATAAAATAATTGATAATCTCTTTAGCTTGGGCATAATCATAAAATCCATCATTTTTATTTTGAGGATATACCCAAGTTGAAATAGGAATATTATGAGTTTCTCCTATATGTTGTACAGCAAATCGAGCAATTCCAATTACCATTACTTTTGTTGGAATTGGAACATCAGTTTTCCAAACAAAAAGAGTGTTTTGATTGTTAAGGTTGGTTTCTTCAATTTGTGTACCATTTGCAATTACCTGATAATGTGAAGGTGCGGTTACATGAAATTCTACAAATGCCTTATCAGATAGATGATCAACACAAGAAAGCCAATGTTTTGCCCTGTTTGGCCAATTATCACCAAAGAAGGTACGATCACCATATTTGTTTTTTGAAATAACCAATCCATCAATAGGAGTTCCATGATATTTAATACTGAATGTTTTTAACTCTCCGGATTCTTGAATATTAGTAAAAATTAAAATTTTATCATTTGCATGCTCATATTGAACAGTATTTCCATATTCAACAATTTTATCTACAATCATTCCTTTGTTAAACAAATCTTGATTTACAAGGTCTAACGAAAATGAACTTACTGGAGTTTTAAATAATATAGCAACCTTTGCTTCTACATAAATAACATCAGTACTATCATTTACAACAATGTGAAATTCATATTTCTGTACATCAATAGCATCATAACGTGAAAAATTATTTTGGCTAATTAGTGTTAAACTATTTAGTATTGTTAAGGTTATTAGAACTATATATTTATTCATGTTTTTGATTTTATTTTTCCTTTTTACGAAAAACAAATGTACCAAATATCACTATTTTTTTATCATTTAATATTAAGCCTTTTCATTTTCAAATTAATTCATTTTCAAATTAGCTAATTATACTATCTTTGTAATGAAATTTAAAGCGTATGTTTTTATTTATAAGTGGTGCTGAAATATTTGTTATTTTAGTAATTGTAGTAATGCTGTTTGGTGCAGATAAAATTCCTGAAATAGCTCGTGGTTTAGGAAAAGGTATGCAACAAATAAAAAATGCCACAAATGAAGTAAAAAAAGAAATAACAGATACTGCCAAAAAACAAGGTATTGACACTGAATTTGTACAAGATATTCAAAAAGAAGTAAAAAAAGTCAAAAATAAAGTACAAGACAATATTGATGATTTTACAGGTCCTATTAAACGTAATTTATAGCTTGACTTTTCTAGAAAAAATCATACAATACGATAAAGATTTATTTGTATATCTCAATTCGCTAGGCAATGAAAATTGGGATGCTTTTTGGATGACAATTACCAATCAGTTTTCTTGGATACCGCTTTACTTATTATTTTTCTTTTTGATCTATAAATCCTTCGGTTGGAAAAAAGGTCTTTCACTTTTACTTCTTACCGCTCTTCTAGTCACTTTTTCTGATCAGTTTTCTGTTTTTATAAAAAACTATTTTGAAAGATTAAGGCCAAATCGGGATCCTTCAATCAATGAAATTATTAGAATTTTAAAAAACAATAAAAGTTTTAGTTTTCTTTCGGGACATGCAACAACTTCAATTGCTGTAAGTTTATTTATGCATTTATCTTTAAAAAAATATTATAAATACACTCTTTTGTTTTTTATCTGGCCTCTTTTATTTGCTTACAGCAGAATTTATATTGGTGTTCATTTTCCAATTGATGTTATAGCTGGTTCTCTATTGGGGATGTTAATTGGTTATATTTTTTATAGATTGAGCTTAGAATTATTATTGAAAGTCGATTCTAAAAAATAAAAGTAAACTACGAACCATTTTTGACCACATTACCAACTTACCAACTCACTAAATCACCAAACCTCAAACCACCATTAAATTACAGCCTCTTATATCAGAATTATCAAATCTACCTAAAACCTCGAAAGTATTATTTGGATACGTTTTACCTAAATCTTGTGTAGCAATAAATGAACAAGAATTAATATTTGCCAAATCAATAATGTTCAATCCTCCTGTTTTTTGATGTGGTAAAATAGTTAAGGCATCTTCCGTATCACGAATAAGAACTTTCATCCATGGGGGAGTTTCAAATATTCCATCCCCTTTTGAATAGGCCTGTGAAAGTAATTCGGTCATACCATATTCAGAATGTATTTTTTTTACACCAAAGCCTCTACAAAGTAACTGATGTAATTCTTCTCTAATCATTTCTTTACGTTTGCCCTTCATTCCACCAGTTTCCATAATAATGGTGTTTTTTAAATCAAATTTTTTAAATTCAACCAAATCCAATAAAGCAAAAGAAACACCTACTAAAAGTACTTTTTTATTTTTTGATTCTAATTCGATTAATTTATAATATAATTCTTCTAAATCATTAATATAAAATCCACTATCAATTGATTTACTTTTTTTAATTAAGTCGTCAACCATATAAATTAACGAAGAGCCTTTTCGCTCTAAATAACTAGGTAAAAGAGCCAAAATAGTATAATTTTCAACATCTCCATAAAAATACTGAAACCCTTTTGTAAAACTCTTTTTATAAATACTTAAATCGGTAACAAAATGTTTACTCTTCTCTGTGTCAGTTGTGCCACTACTTAAAAAAGTTTGTTGAATTTTCTCTTTCGAGGAAAGAATTTGATGGCTTTTAAAAAACTGAATCGGTAAAAAAGGTATTTGATGTAAATTAATTATTGATTTTGGATTAACTTTTAAAAAATTTAAAAAATCAGCATAAACTTTATTATTAATAGCTTGATATTGAAATATTTTTAAAGCTTGTTGTTCAAAATTTAATTTGTTTTTTAAATCAAAAATTTGAGGAATTATCATACCTTTATTTTACACAAAAGTAATTATTTTTACGCAACCTATTAATTAAAATACATCTTTAAGAGTACCAAACAGTAATATTATTTGTTAAAAAATGCTGCTGAAAAAGATTTTTTTTGTACTTTTTGGGATTATTTTACTCATATCTTGTTCAAGTGATGATGATTTAAATTTTCATTATGAATTATTACCAATTGAAGATGCATTAGTACCTCTTGAATTTGAATATGGAAAAATTTATGACATTACTGTAAAATATACTCTACCAAACGAGTGTTATATATATAGTGATGTTTTATATGAATACGATTTCGTTGCAAGAAATATTGCAGTTATATCAACTGTTATTGAAGACAATAACTGCAAAGAATTGAATTATGAAGAAGAATTAACTTTTAGGGTACAGGCCTTACAATTAAGTCCGTATATATTTAAGTTTTGGCAAGGTGATGATGAAAATGGAAATCCTATTTATTTAATAAAAGAAGTACCAGTAGTAACAATAAACAATTAAAACGTCTATGAGTTTACAACAACTCATAAAAAAATGTAAAAAAAGAGATTTAAGGTCTCAATCAGAAATTTACCATCTTTTTGCTGGTAAACTGTTTTCATTGTGTTTAAAATATTCAAAAACTCACCATGAAGCAGAAGATAATTTACATGATGCTTTTATAACAATATTTAATAAGATTGATCAATATAAATTTAAAGGTTCTTTTGAAGGATGGATGAAAAGAATTACAATCAATACCGCCTTACAAACATACCGACAAAAAAATATTTTAAATTTAGTTGAATATGATTATCCTGATGAGGTTGAAGTTGAAGTTGATGAGGAAGAATTATCATTAGATTATTTATTAAAAATTATTCAAGAATTACCTGAAAGGTATCGTATGGTTTTTAATTTATATGTTTTAGATGGTTTTTCGCATAGAGAAATTGCAAGTATGTTAAGCATCGCTGAAGGAACATCAAAATCAAATTTATCAAGAGCAAGACTGATTTTGAAAGATAAAATAGAATTAAATCAACAACAGCAAAAAGTGGGGCTGTTTTAAAATGATAGAAAGAAAAAACATAGATAGAGTTTTTCAAGAAAATTTGAAAGATTTTGAAATTTTTCCAAGCAAAAAAGTTTGGAATAATCTCGAAATTCATCTAAACAATAATCATAAGAAGAAAATTATTCCTCTTTGGCAACGTTTAGGGGGAATAGCTATGATTTTTACAGTACTATTTGCTGGAGGAGTCTGGTATTATAATTTAAATTCTATATCACCAAATAGTATAGAAAAAACTGTTTTAAAAACTAAATTTAAAAATTCTGACAATAAAGAAATAATCCCTGTATTTCAAAAAACTGAAATATCTCAAAAAAATCTTATCCAAAGTAAAAGAATAAACACAAAGACTATTGCAAATGAAAAAGAAAAATCAATTTTTGTAAAAAACCCAAATAATAATGTAATTATTACTTCTACCAATATTAATTCAATATATAAAAACATTGAAAATAAATACATTATAAATAAAAATGATTTTATTGAAAGTTTAAATTCAAATGAAAATTTAATTTCAAATATTGAACCTATAAACATTAATGATGAAAAGATAGTTTCAAACAATAAAAAATGGTCTATTGGTCCAACAGTGGCTCCTGTTTATTATAATACTTTACAAAGTGGTTCGCCATTAAATGAAAATTTATCTCAAAACTCTAAATCAAGTGATGATGCTTTATCAGTTGGTATTAAATTAAATTATCAATTGACTAATAAAATTAATATACAGTCTGGTATAAATAAAGTCGAATTGGCTTATAATACTAAAAATGTTAATGCGCTTGTCTCAACCTCAAAATTTGCAAGTAACAATATTAATACCAGTAAACCTGGAATTTCTTTATTGACAAACTCTGGTAATCAAATAGATTTTCAATCTTCGTCAGACGATAGAAGTAAATCAAGTTTGTATGGAGATCTTAATCAATCTATTGAGTATTTTGAGTTACCATTAGAAATGAAATATAATTTTTATGATACTAGGGTAGGCTTAAGTTTAGTTGGTGGATTTAGTACTTTTATATTAACTAAAAATTCTGTTTCCATTATTTCTCAAAATCAAATTACCGATCTAGGTAAAGCAAATAATTTAAACAATTTTAATTTTAGTGGAAATTTAGGGGTTGATCTTGATTATAAAATAAATAAAAGCTGGTATTTAAATGTTTCTCCAATGGTAAAATACCAATTCAATACTTACTCGCATAGTTCCGGAAATTTTCAACCTTATTATTTTGGAATTTATTCAGGTTTAAATTATAAATTTTAATTGGTTAAATTAAGTTTTAAACCTAATTTAAAATGCAAGCCGAACTAAAAATAGTTCGGCTTTTATTATTAATTTTACAACTCGTAAATTAGTTAAAATGTTAATTGATAAAAATATTTTTATTGAAGAATTAGTGGAAATGTTTCCTTTTTCAGTAAATTATCTTTCCACTAAAGGAATAAAATGCATAGCCTGTGGAGAGCCTATTTGGGGCACTTTACAAGAAGCTTGTTTAGAAAAGAATTTCACACCAAATGATATTCAAGAATATGTAAACGAACTCAATATATTAGCAAAAAATAATAAAAATAATTAAATTCAATAATATGTCTATAGATATAAATAAGG
Organism: Flavobacteriaceae bacterium; assembly: GCA_030613745.1. Lineage (GTDB taxonomy): Bacteria > Bacteroidota > Bacteroidia > Flavobacteriales > Flavobacteriaceae > Lutimonas. Next base: position 8,409 of record JAUWLK010000049.1, read on the forward strand.
TTTTAAAAACATTAGGTATTACTGATGTAAATATGGGGGTTTCAACCGGACAAGAATGGTTTGATACTAAAGGAGCTATTACCTCTTCTTTATCGCCAAGTGATGGAAAAGAAATTGCAAAAGTTAAAAACGCTACTTTAGATGACTATGAAATGGTAGTAAATAAAGCACAAGGAGCTTTTAAAGTTTGGAAACTTGTTCCAGCTCCTGAAAGAGGAGAAATTGTTCGCCAAATTGGATTAGAATTAAGAAAATATAAAGATGATCTTAGTGCATTAGTATCCTATGAAATGGGTAAAATCTTTCAAGAAGGAAAAGGTGAAGTGCAGGAAATGATTGATATTTGTGATTTTTCCGTAGGTCAATCCCGTCTAATCAATGGTGTTTCTTTACAATCAGAAAGAAGAGAACACAGGTTATTTGAACAATACCAACCGTTAGGGATTGTGGGTATTGTTACATCTTTTAATTTTCCTGTTGCTGTTTGGGCTTGGAATTCTGCTTTAGCGGCTATAGCTGGAGATGTAGTTATTTGGAAACCTTCTTCAAAAACTCCTTTAACAGCACTTGCTACCCAAAAAATTATTAGTTCTGTATTAAAAAAGAATAATGTTCCTGAGGGCGTCTTCAACCTTGTTGTTGCTAAATCTTCTGTAATGGGTGATAACTTTATAGCCGACAAAAGAATTCCTCTTATGTCTGTTACAGGTTCAACTGCTGTTGGAAAAAGAGTTGGAGGAATAGTAGGAAAAAGATTAGGGAAAACAATTTTAGAATTGGGTGGTAATAATGCAGTTATCATAACACCAAATGCCGATATTAAAATGGCAATAGCATCTACCGTTTTCGGAACAGTAGGAACTGCCGGACAGCGTTGTACCTCAACACGAAGAATAATTATCCACGAAAGTGTTTACGATCAAGTAAAAGATTCTATGGTAAATGCCTATAAAAGTGTTGCTTCAAAAATTGGAAACCCATTAGATGAAAATTTCTTAGTTGGGCCGCTTATTGATGAACATTCAGTAAATGCCTTTACAAATGCTGTAAAAAGCGTTGTTAAAGAAGGTGGTAAAATTTTATTTGGTGGTGAAGTATTACAAGGAAAAGGATTTGAGTCTGGTAATTTTGTTATGCCTTGTATTGCCGAAGCTAAAAATGAGTACGAAATAGTTCAAGAAGAAACATTTGCTCCTATTGTATATTTAATAAAATATAGCGGAGACATTTATGATGCTATAGCCATTCAAAATAATGTGCCACAAGGTTTATCGTCATGTGTGTTTACATTAAACATGCGTGAAGCTGAAATTTTTGTTTCAGCAGTAGGATCTGATTGTGGTATTGCTAATGTAAATGTTGGTACTTCTGGTGCTGAAATTGGTGGGGCATTCGGTGGAGAAAAAGATACCGGAGGTGGAAGAGAATCTGGTTCTGATTCTTGGAAAATTTATATGCGCCGTCAAACAAGTACAGTAAATTACAGTACTGAACTTCCTTTAGCCCAAGGAATAAATTTTGATTTTTAAATACATTTTATCTTTATAAATTATACCTATTTGATTATGAAATGAGTCATAAATAAATTGAATTATTTTTTGGTTAGAAAAGGCAAAAAAATAAAGCATAGCACTTGTTATGGTTTCATTTTTAACGAATTTTAAGTGAAAAAGAAACTATTTATAGGACTTGTTTTATGGTTAAATTGGTATTAAAAGTGCTTTGATAATTCAAAGCACTTTTTTATTGTAATTCTTTTCAATATTATTCCATAAAAAAAGCCCCGATTTCTCGGGGCTGGATATGGTTGAAATAAATCAACCAAAATCAACTAACCAAACCTTATCTTTAAATACGTTTTTTCTTTTTCTTGTAAAAATTTAAACGTTTTTTTTTACTATTTGTTGTTTATCTTATAGAAGAAATATTTAATTTTATATTACCTCTTTCAAAATACATATGTTGTTATCAAATTATAGTGATACAACTCTTTCCTCTTATTATTATAGACGTTTAAAACACCCCCTTTGTTACAAAAAATATCATAATCTAATGTTAAATATTTCTCATCATAAGGTACTTCATAATCTAAATATAATAATTCAATATTCGTGCCAACTTCATCTTTAAATAACCAAAATATGTTAATGTTATCGAAAATATATGTTAAATAATCTTCGTGATAAAAGCCATTCATATAAACTACTGTGTTAATTACTTGTTGTTTCTATAATTTATCAAAAAAGCTACTAATTTAATACTAATAACAACTGTTTTTCGTTATAGTTTATGAGTATAACTTTAAATACTAATTGTTATGAAAAATTTGTTTATGGCAATCTTTATACTATTTTTTGCCAATAATACTCAAGCACAATCTTACGATGGTAAAGGTGACATTAAATTTAATGTAGGGTTTGACCTTTATGGAAACGGAAATGGAATTAAAACAACGTTTGATTACGGTTTATGTGATTTGTTTTCAATAGGTGCAGGAGCTTCTTTTTATCTTAGTAATGATGAAAATGATTATTTCGTTTATGGAAGAACTAATATTCATTTAGGAATGTTATTAGATTTTCCTTCTCAATTAGATATATATCCAGGTATTGAGATAGGATATTTATCAAGTAATGATATTGGTTTTACCGGTTATTTAGGTGTACGATATTTTTTCACTAAAAAAATTGGAGTTTTTGCCGAAATAGGAAATAATGGTGCTATAGGTTTAAGTATTGACTTTTGATATTTAAGGATAATAAACCGTATCTAATTGCTTAACTCCATTTACCTTATAATAAAAATCTTTGCCATTTATTGAATAAACAATTATAGCCTCATCATTTTGTAAATCAAATGGTATTTTTTTCTCTGTCATTGGAGGTTCATTGCCAAACTCCTTTGCAGGATCTTGATGCATAATTATATCTTTTTTATTCAACGTTGAATAACTCCCTATTAATGTAAATTTATTCTCTTTAAATTCTGGTACAACTTTATATTCTCTATTTTGAAAATAAATAGTTGAAAATGCTAAATTGGTAGTATCAAAATTTCCAACAATTTTAATATTTATACCTGTTGATCCTTTTTTTCCACCAGCCCAATAAAAATAAGTTTTTTCAGTGATTGTAAAAGGTGCTTTTTGTGCTACTTTTTGTGATTTACATTGTGTAAACCCAAAAAACATTATTACTAGAATAAAATAAATACTCGCCTTTTTTAAAAATTTCATATTATAAATTATTATTTTATTTAATACGCCCTTTCTTTTTTACCTTCATAAAAGTTTACAAATGCCTTATTAACAACTTTCATGCCGCCTTTTGTTGGGTAATTTCCTGTAAAATACCAATCACCTAAATTATTCGGACAAGCCTTATGCAAATTATCTATCGATTGATAAATGATTTTAACCTCAGCTTTAATCTCTTCTGTTTTTAATAATTCGGCTATTTTATCTGAAATTTGTTCTGGTGAAAACGGAGCATATATATCTTTTACATAATTTTCAGGATTCTCATTATCGGCATTAGCGATACATTTTTGATAAACCTCATCAATTATGTAATATTGATTGTTGTCTTTCAATAATTCTAAAGTTGCTTTAAACGCAATAAACTCATCTAATTTAGCCATATCAATTCCATAACAATCAGGATAACGAATTTGTGGAGCCGATGAAACTACAATTATTTTTTTAGGGTTTAATCTGTCTAATATTTTGATGATACTTTTTTTCAAAGTAGTTCCTCTAACAATACTATCATCAATTATTACCAAATTATCAGTAGGTTTAACTACACCATAAGTTACATCATAAACGTGAGCCACCAAATCATCACGGCTTTTATCATCAGCAATAAAAGTTCTTAATTTAGCATCTTTTATAGCAATTTTTTCAATACGAGGTCTTACTGATAATAATTCAGATAATTTTTCTGCAGAAATATTTTTATTTCCTTTTAGTATTGTATTTAGTTTGTATTTATTTAGATAATCTTCAGCTGCTTCGGTTAGTCCAAAAAATGAAGTTTCAGCAGTATTTGGAATGTATGAAAAAACAGTATTTTTCATATCTTCGTTTATATATTGTAAAACTTTTGGAAAAATAAATTTTCCTAAATTTTTTCTTTCTTCGTAAATGGATGCATCACTCCCTCTGGAAAAATAAATACGCTCAAAAGAACAGGCTTTGTTTGGTAACTGTTCCATTATTTGTTCAACCTTTACAGTTCCATCCTTTTTAATAATTAAAGCATGTGCCCTTTCTATTTCTTTAACATCATCAATATCAACATTAAAAACCGTTTGAATAACAGGGCGTTCTGAGGCAACCACAACAACTTCATCGTCTTGATAGTAAAATGCTGGTCGTATTCCTGCAGGATCTCGTAAAACAAAGGCATCTCCATGACCTATTAAACCTGCCATTGCATAACCTCCATCCCAATTCTTTGAAGCTCTTTTTAATATTTTTTGGATATTTAATTCTTTAGCTATTAAAGGAGATGCTTCTTTTTTACTTATTCCTTTTTGTTTAAATTTATGATATAAATCTAGCACTTCATCATCTAAAAAGTGCCCTATTTTTTCCATTATAGTTACTGTATCGGTATTTTCTTTTGGATGCTGACCTAATTCAATCAATTCTTGTAATAATTCACTTGAATTGGTCATATTAAAATTCCCTGCAATAATTAAATTTTTATGTTTCCAATTGTTTTGGCGTAAAAAGGGATGTACACTCTCAATACTGTTTTTACCAAATGTTCCATAACGTACATGACCCAAAAATAGATTTCCAACATAAGGCATATTCTCAATTTGCCATTGTACATCATTTGCTTTATCTGGATTTTCTTGTATTAAATTGTTTAATCGTTGATTGATTTTTGCAAAAACATCTTGGATTGGTTGTTGGGCATTTGATCGAACTCTGCTTATATATCGAGTGCCTGGATTTACATCAAACTTAATACTGGCAAAACCGGCACCATCTTGACCTCGATTATGCTGTTTTTCCATCAATAAATACATTTTATTGATACCGTAAAATGTCGTTCCGTATTTGTCTTTGTAATACTGAATTGGTTTTAACAATCTTACTAATGCAATTCCACATTCATGTTTAATAGCATCACTCATCTTTTTGAGTTTTAAAATAAATTAATTATTGTTAACTTAATTC
>JAUWLK010000112.1 GCA_030613745.1 Flavobacteriaceae bacterium
TCACAGGTATCAGGGATAACTGTGCTGCTATACTTGTCCGAGACGGTCATTGTTACGACCATCTCTTCCGTCGGGGGCGGGGTGATGACACCTAGACCGCCAAATAAAGCCGCGACGATGATGATGGCCACAACGACCGCACCAGCAGCAATTGCTTTGGTTGTAACGTAAGCAGAAACCTCCCAACCCCATAAAATACCTTTATCTGGAGTGTCGTAAACTCTACGAGCTTTTCCGTTAAGAACATCTATATAATTAGGGTTTTCAGTCTCTTTTTTCTGATAAGCAGCTTGAATTTCATTATCAATACTCATTTGCAATAAGTTTGCATCGTCATTATTATGCATCATTTTTTCAGCAGCTTTTGCATAATGACCAACTCCGCGAGCTTGAGAATTCCATAATCCAGGTCCAGATTTATCTGTTGCTTCTGGATTTAAAGATTGGTAATCTCCATCAATATAAAATAAGTTAGGGTTGGTTCCTTTTTCAGGTTTTCTAACCATTACTTGTTCACGAGATAATAACATAGAAATTTCTGTTTCAGGATTTTCCATATCACCAGCAATAATTGCATGTTCAGGGCAAACCTCAACACAGGCAGGTGCTCTACCTACATCAACTCTATGAGCACAATAATTACATTTTGCAGCTGTTTTGTTATCTGGATCAATATACAAAGCGTCGTAAGGACAAGCTTGCATACAAGATTTACATCCGATACACCTATTGTTGTCAAAATCAACAATGCCATCTTCACGAGTGTATAAAGCTTCTACCGGACAGATTTCAACACAAGGAGCGTCTGTACAATGATTACATCGCATTACCGAGAAAATTCTTCGAGTATTAGGAAATTCTCCTTTTTCAACCTGTTTTACATAAGTTCTGTTAACACCTACGGCAACATCGTGTTCCGATTTACACGCAGTTGTACATGCATGACAACCAATACATTTTCGATTGTCAATAATAAAACCATACTTCATATTTTGAGTATTGTAATTTGATTAGTAAGAATATTTAAGTAAGCTATTTTATAAAGATAGTAAAAAAGCCATATTTAAATAGTGATTTATTAAGTTAGTTTCAAATTTAAAAAAAAAGAAAACACAGCATGTAACAAAAGTTACCTAACAACTCTTTTATGTTGAAAAATATAAAATAAAAAAGAATGATTTGAAAAGTGAAATTAGATTAAGTATTTTTGCTCGAATGTAAATATTGATAATTATATTTTGATGAAGATAAAAATCCTTTTTTTTGGAATGGCGAAAGATATTGTTAATAATAGTAATCTGGATCTAGAATTAGATGATAATAAAGATGTTAAATATTTGGTAAGTTTATTGAAAGATAAATATTCAGAGTTTTCATTAATTAATGATTTTTCTGTTGCAGTAAATGAAGAGTATGTTGAAAAGGATATCCTTTTAAAGGATAATGATATAGTGGCTATTATTCCACCTGTTAGTGGCGGATAACCCCTTTTTAATTTTTAAAAGGGAAAATGATTAAAAAAGTGCTACTTTTTAGGAAGGACTTAGAATTAAAAAATGAAAGAAAATATTTCAATAAAAATTACTTCTGAAAAATTAAACTTGCAAACTTGTTATGATTTTGTACAAGATGATTCTTGTGGAGGTATAGCCGTGTTTATTGGAACAGTTAGAAATGTAACTAATGAGAGAAATGTAATTAAATTAGATTTTTCTGCTTATGAACCTATGGCTATTAAAGAAATGAATAAAATAGCTCAACAAGCCATAAAAAAATATGCTATTTATAAAATAGCAATTCATCATGCAATAGGTGTTTTAAAAATAGGAGATGTACCTGTAATTATAACTGTTTCTTCACCACATCGTGGAGCTGCTTTTGAGGCATGTGAATTTGCTATTGATACATTAAAAGAAACTGTTCCTATTTGGAAAAAAGAATATTTTAAAGATGGAGAGATTTGGGTGAATTCACATCCTTAAAAATAATAAAATTCAATAATATGAAAATCAAAATCATTTTACTTTTTTTACCACTATTTATTTTTGCACAAAATGATCAAAAATCATTGACCAAAAAAATCACCAAAGAGATATCTGTTAATTATGTTTTACATTTTCCAGAAAACTATAAAAACATTAAACAAGATTGGCCATTAATTGTTTTTCTGCATGGTTCAGGTGAACGAGGTGACGATTTATCAAAAGTAAGCATACACGGACCTTTAAAATATATTAAAAACGGAAATAAATTAGATGCTGTTATTTTAGCACCTCAATGCCCAGAAAAAGAAATTTGGGATAAAGATATTTTATATACCTTAATTAAAGAAGTTATATTAAAAAACAGAATTAATTTTACACGTGTTTATTTAACCGGGTTGAGCATGGGTGGTTATGGTACATGGGATTTGGCATTAGAATATCCTGAATTATTTGCAGCTGTTGCACCAATTTGTGGGCGGATTAATTATACCTTTATAGAAAATGCTAGCAAATTAAAAGATAAACCTATTTGGGTTTTTCACGGAGGAAAAGATGAAGTGGTTCCATTATCAAATTCTGAGCGAATGGTTGAAGCCGTAAAAAATATTGGAGGTAAACCTAAACTGACTGTTTATCCAAATGCTGGTCACGATAGTTGGTCAGAACCTTATAGTGATTCGAATTTTTATGCATGGTTATTTAATCAAGAACAAAAACTTAACTAAACAATTTCCATTTTCTTTAGCAGAAATGATGCGTTCATATTTTTACAGATTCCATCTTTTAATGTGTAATCAAAATAGAGTTCATTATTAATGATTTCAGCATCAAAATAAAAGTTTTTTACTTGTGATAAATCTTTTTCAATTTCACACAAGCTTAAGTCGTGGGTTGCAATTATTCCTGTAGAATTTGAAGCAACTAATTTTTTTACAAACTTTTTCGAACCAATGGCTTTATCTGTACTATTTGTTCCTTTTAAAATTTCATCTAATATGATAAAATAATTTTCAGTTTTTATATTTTCTACAATAAATTTAAGGCGTTTTAATTCAGAAAAGAAATACGATTCATCATCTGTTAAAGAATCGGAAGTTCGCATACTTGTTATTAATTTTATTGGAGAATATTTAAATTTATCTGCACAAACCGGTAATCCAATATTTGCCATCATAATAGATAATGAAACAGTACGTAAAAAAGTACTTTTACCAGCCATATTGGCTCCGGTAATGATAAAGAATTGTTGATCTTCAATATCAAAATTATTATCAATCCGTTGCGGTTTTTTAAGTAATGGATGTCCTAAATTTTTAGCAACAATTATTTTATTATCATTATTTATTTCAGGAAGAGTATAGTTAGGATGATTAAAAGAAAAGTTTGCTAATGAATTTTGTGCATCAAAAAAAGCAATGACATCAAACCAATTTTCAACTTGGTTATGATAAGTATGTATCCATTTTTCAATTTTATATGATATTTTTAAATCTCTAAGTAAAAATCCATTTGCAACAATAGCAATTATTACATTATTACGTTGATCTAAAGCATCTAAGGTTTTTGAAAATTGATTAAAAATTTTAGATGCCTTTTGAGATTCTCTGTTAATTTCTTGTTGCTTTATTTTTAAAATTTGTGAAGTAAATTTTGCTGTTTCTATTTTATCCAATAGTTTGTGATATTGCTTAAAAGTATTTTTCGCTTTATTTGCTTCTTCATATAAAGTATTCACCTTTTTAAGATAAATCCCGGAAACTCCTAAACCAATAAAAAACCAAACAATCAGAATTTGAGAATTTATTATTTGTAAGCTAACTAATAAAATTAATAGCAGAGAAATTATTGAAAAAACTAATGGTAAAAATGATAAAAATGGAGGAAAAATGGATTTATAATTATGTATCCAATTAACTATTGCTTTAGCAGAATACTGCACTTTCACTAAACTGGCATTAGCAGAAAATTGTTGTCGCCATTTTGGAATCTGCGACAATTCTTTAATAACTTCTTGTTTGTTTTTAATTGTAGTAATTTCATTTTCTGTAAAGCTCTGAGCTAGTTTGTTTTTTCCTTCATTTGTAACAGTTCTGTTTGTGTATTGAAAAAAAGAGCCTCTACCAAATAGATCAATATCATAACTATAAAAATGAGATGGATCAATAAATTCTTTACCATCATCTAAAGAAAAACAATCACCATTTAATACTTTTATTTCAGTTTTATTGATTTTAATTAAATTTTTTGTAAAGTCTCTTTTATGTTGTAAATCAGTATGTTTAACTATTAAATAGATAAATAAAACAATTCCGATTAATGTAATTGGTACAACGGTTTTAGTTTCTCCAAAAAAGAAATAAATACCTAAAGCGGTACATATAAAAACAAGTAATCTAATTGTACTAGATGTTGCTAATTTCTTTTTTAAAGAAGACAGCTCTAGTTCAAAAACCTGTTTTTCATTTTTATAAAATTGTAAAGGATTTTGCATAGGTTTTTTAATCCTCATAAGGTGATTTAAAATCACCCTGTGAGTTAATATTTAATAATTTTCAATTCCGTTTTTTAAGCTAAATACATTTAAGTCAGGATATTTTTCTTTTAAAAGTTGTGTAGCAGTATAACTTAAAATTCCTTTTTGACAAATAATTACATAATCATTTTTTGGGTTGATTTTTATAGTTTCAACATCAAATATTGATAGTGGTAGATTTTGATTTATTTCAAAAGGAATCTTGGTATTAGGCTCTTCAATAACTGAAATAATCACTAAATTTTCATTTCTCGTTTTTTCTTTCAAATTTTCAGAAGTTATCAATAATTTTTCTTTTTGGATTTCACAATCGGGATCTAAATAATTTTCATTTTTGAAAATTTTCAATATTCCTCGTTTACCAACATTATCACAGCCCCCATCAACTTTAAGTTTAATTTTTAATTGTGAATTATCTAAACTATTATAAATCAACAATTGATTGATTAATGGCTCGCCTGTTTGTGTTACAATTTTTAAAACTTCATTGGCTTGCATTAAACCGATGATTCCTACAATAGCGTTTAAAGTACCAATTTCAGAACAGTTAGGGATAGAATTTTCAGGCATTTTTGGGAAAGCATCTCTTAAATTAGCAGATCTTTTTATACCATCCATTATATTAAAACTGGCAACATAACCATCATGTTTGTACAAAGAGCCATATACCAAAATAGTATCTGTCATTACACAAAAATCATTTAACAAATATTTGGTAGGCAAACTATCGGTACAATCTACAATAATTTCAAATTCATCTAATTGTTCGAAAATATTTGCTTTAGTTACAGGTTGGTTACTAGTGTTTATTTCAACGAAAGGTGAAATTGCCTTGATGTGATTTGCTAAAACTTCAACTTTAGGCTTGCCTATATTATCCGTTTTGTAAAAAACTTGTCGGTGTAAATTGCTAATATCTACAACATCAAAATCAATCAAATGAATTTTACCTATTCCGCTTGCAGCTAAATATACAGCAGCTACACTACCCAAACCACCACAACCAACAATGGCAATTTCAGCATCTTGTAATTTTTGTTGACCAATCTTACCAATTTCTGATAAAGTGGTTTGGCGTTTATAAAATTTATCTTGAGTGAATTTCATTTAATTATTAAGATTTATTTCTTTTTTTACTGCATTAAATTCTTCAGGAGTATTTATATTTCTAATAAATTCATTATCAACTTCAATAAGTTCAACTTCTGAATTAATCAAAACTTTACGTGGACAAGAAATTCCTTGTGTTAAATAATTCAACAAAATTGGATATGCTTTTGGTTCCCAGATAGTAATTAAAGGTTCAGGAAATTCTTTGCCTTTACCTTTTATTGCAGTCGCAATTTTTGAAGGATTTCTATTTTTTAAAAGTAATTCAATTATTTTTTCATCTACAAAAGGTAAATCAGTTGCAATAACTAACCATGCTGTGTTTGGATTGTTTTGAAACGCTGAACAAATTGCACCAAACGGGCCTAAGCCTAAAAAAACATCATCAATGGTATTTAAGTCTTTAATATTTTGTTCTTTTCTGACAGATAAAAAAGTTTTAATATTTAATTTTTCAAGTAATTCAATGGCATAATTTCTTTGCGATTTCCCGTAAAATTCTAATAAACCTTTATCAGTACCCATTCTGACACTTTTACCACCGGCAAGAACCAAGCCTTGAATAGGAGGAGTTTTTTGTAGAATTAAATTTTCAATATGTTTTGAAATTTTATCAATATCGGATATAGAATAAATTTTCAGATTTTGAATATTTGGATATTTTTCAATTAAAAAATCAAAAAGAATTGAATTATCATTTGATTTTATTAGGAATTGAATATTATCTAGTTGATCTATTCGTTTTAAAACAGAAGATTCTTTATCATTATCTAAAATCAATATTTGTTGTTCGCCACGATAATGATTTCCATTGATAAAAAGCATATCATATCTGTTAAATAGAATCTTGTCGTTATACCTATCCATTTTTGTAGCAGAGGTTTTTACAAGATTTCCAGAAGAATGAAAAGTAAAATTATCGATAATTGGTGGCGAAATTTCTTTATTATGTGAAGCGTCTAAATATGCAAATTTTACTTCTTTTTGATTGTTTTTTACGATATTTTGGATTAAATCATTGATTATTGAACATTTTGCACCTAAAAAGGCAATTTCATTCGGAGCAAAACACCCACTGTTTCTTTTAGTAAGTTTGGTATGTTTTCTGTGTTTACCCATAAATTTTCGGAAATTATTTATTATGAATATCAGATTTACCTCCGGTTTTTTCTAGGAGTTTAATTTCTTTTATTATCATTTTTTGAGTAATAGCTTTACACATATCATAAACAGTTAGTGCAGCAATACTAGTGCCTGTTAAAGCTTCCATTTCAACTCCTGTTTTCCCGTCAATTTCAACTTGGCATATTATTTCAATATTTTCATTATCAATAATTTCAATATTAATATCTACTCCATTGATAATTAACGGGTGACACATTGGAATTAATTCAGAGGTTTTTTTAACTGCTTGAATTCCGGCAATAATGGCTGTTTGAAAAACAGGTCCTTTTTTAGTAGTTAATTCATCTTTCTCAAAACGTGAAATAATTTCTAATCCTAAAAACATTTCCGCTTTAGCGATTGCAGTTCTTTTGGTAACTTTTTTATTACCAACGTTAACCATTTTTGGTTGGTTTTTATCACCAATATGTGTGAATTTTGTCGAAATTTTAAGTTTTATGTTATTAGTTTTTAGTAAAAAAATTTATTTAGTTTCCTTGTCATTCCTGCGTAGGCAGGAATCTTACTCTTCAAACCAATTATTTGATAAATCATTCCAATTAGGAATTTTTTCAATAATTAACTTTATTTTCCATTCTCTTTTCCATTTTTTCATATTCTTTTCTCTTTTTATAGCCTCATTTATAGATTGAAAAATTTCAAAATAAATTAATTTATTCAGATTGTATCTTGAAGAAAATCCTTTAATCAATTTATTTTTATGCTCAAAAATTCTTCTTTCCAAATTATTTGTTACACCAATGTACAAAACTCCATCTTTTTTATTTGTGATAATATATAAATAATATTGATGAATGGTTTTATACATTTTGTTCTATAATTATGAGATTCCTGCCTACGCAGGAATGACATCCGCTTAAAGCTAAAAACTACGATACTTTATCAAAGGAAAAACTTCTCCTTTGCTAAACAATTGTTTTCCGGTTGGTAATTCTATAAATGCATCATTATCAACTAAATTAGCTAAATCACCTGATCCGTGGCCAGCAATTGGATTGGCATAAATTGTTCCTTTTTTATTTTCTAATTTAACTTGTAAAAAATAGGTTAAATCTGGTTTAAAAGAAAAATCTTTTGCCAATACAGCAAAGCTTTTATTTTTATAATTAATGCCTACAGATTTTTGATACCAAGGGTAAAAATATTTCATACAACTTACAAAGGTAGATACAGGGTTTCCAGGAAAAGCAAATACAATTGTATTTCTAGATTTATTTTCATTCTGCTCATTCATACTTAAAGGCACAGTATGCCCAAACCAAAAAGGTTTACCAGGTCGTTGTCTTACTTTATGGAGTAGTTTTTCAACACCAAGTTCTTCAAAAATTTCTGGCAAAAAGTCAAACTTACCTTTGCTTACTGCTCCGCTAAAAAGTAATACATCATAGTTATTTATAATATCAGCAATTTTTTGCTTTAGCAGAGGTTTGTCATCGGTTATATGAATGGTATCAGGTTTAATTTTTAATTTTTCTAAAAGAGAAACCAAAGTGTGCACATTACTTCGTCTTATTTGAAAATCTTTAGGAATTTGATCAACTTCCACCAACTCATCACCAGTTGAAATAATCATGACCATAGGCAATTTTGCAAC
>JAUWLK010000078.1 GCA_030613745.1 Flavobacteriaceae bacterium
GAACAGGTTTATATGAAAATGGTTCTTATCCCAGTAGCGCATCTTTTGGGAAAAGTGAAGCATTAAATTTCTTAAACTATGGATTTAAAAGTGGTTTTACTTACAAACTTACTGGTCGTCACATTTTTACTGTTAGTGCGGCTTATTTAACTAATCCTCCTACTTTACAAAATTCTTTTTCAAATATGCGTGAAAACAATGATGTGGTTATCGGTTTAACCGATGAAAAAGTTACTTCTTTTGATGTTAGTTACAATTTAAGACATCCTAAAATTAAAGCTAAAATTTCAGGATATTGGATAAAATTAGAAGATCAAACAGATATCTCATTTTATTTTGCTGATGGTTTAACGGGAATTGAAAATCACGAAACCACAGCTTTTGTACAAGAAGTGCTAACAGATGTTGATAAACAAAATATTGGAGTAGAAATAGGTGTTGAAGTTCCAATATTCACAAATTTTAAATTAAAAGCTGTTGCAGCTATTGGGCAATCGGTTTATACCAACAACCCTAATCTTTATATAACATCAGATGATTTTACAGAACCTATAAATTATGGAGAAGTTTCTTTAAAAAACTATTTTGTCTCTGGCGGTCCACAACAAGCTTATTCATTTGGTTTTGAATATAGTAGTCCGAAATATTGGTGGTTTGGAGCTACTGGTAATTATTTTAATAATGCTTATGTAAATGTTGCTCCTATCATGAGAACAAAAAACTTTTATACTGATGTTGATGGATTACCTTTTCATGATTATGATGAAGAAATCGCCAAAAAATTATTAAGTCAAGAAAAATTTAAACCCTACTATTTGGTAAATATAGTTGGTGGTAAATCGTGGAAACTTAAAAATTATTATGTCGGATTTTTTATTAATGTGAGCAATATATTGAATACAGAATATAAGACCGGAGGTTTTGAACAATCAAGAAATGCAAATTATAGAACATTGTTAGAAGATAAAAGTAGGGAAAAACCATTATTTGGTCCAAAATATTGGTTTGGTTATGGTACGAGTTATTATACATCTGTGTATTTCAGATTTTAAAATTTATAATTTATGAAAACAATTAATAAAAGTGTATTTGGATTTTTATGTTTAAGTTTGATTTCCTGTGTAAAAACAGATGATTTTGAACTTCCTAAAATAGATATCGAAGAACCAAATATTTCTGTAAACTCTAATATTCTTGCAGTAAAAAACGCTTATGAACAATCAGGAGAAAAGATTTATACTTACGATGTTAATGATACTTCTATTATTGAAGGGTTTGTGATTTCAAGCGATGAAGCCAGTAATTTTTATAAAACTTTAATTATTCAAGATAGTTTTGAAAATCCTGATTCGGGAATAGAAATTTTAATAGATACCAGAGCGTATTTTACCAAGTTTAATTTTGGTAGAAAGATATTTTTAAAAATGGCAGGTTTGAGTATTGTGAATAATGAAGGAAAATATAAAATAGGGTATATTTTATTAAATAAAGTAGTAGAAATTCCAGAGTCTTTAATGGATGATTTTATCATCCGTTCAACGCAAACTGAAAATATAATTCCCAAATTAATAACTCTTGCTGATTATAACGATGAACTTATTAATACATATGTTGAAATAAAAGATATTCAGTTTAAAAATAATGAAATTGGAAAAACTTTTGCTGGAGAGGAATTTGATGAATTTAATGGAGAAAGAATAATGATACAATGTGAAAATCAAATAAGTACTATCTTAAGCACAAGTACTTTTTCTGATTTTAAATCGAATTTGTTATCCGCTAAAAAGGGAACATTAAGCGCTATTTTGACTAAAGATTTTTATGCAGAAAAATATGTTTTGGTATTAAATGATCTTTCAACTTTTGATTTTACAGAAAATGAAAGATGTGATCCAGAATTTTTAAACTGTGATTTTAATACTACAAACGGCTCTAAATTTATATTTTTTGAGAATTTTCAAGAAATTAAAAAAACAAAAGATTTGGAAGATTTAGGATGGACAAATACAAATGTTTATTTAGGTAACGAAAAATTTAATAAACGATCAAGTCAAGGAAATGTTTCTATGCAAATCTCAGCTTATAATACCGATGAAAACCCATTAGAAGTTTGGTTGGTAACACCATCAATTAATTTAGATAATTCCAGTAATGAAATTTTAACTTTTGATACTAAGGCATCATATGACAATGGAACAATATTAACTGCTTGGATATCTACCGATTTTAATGAAGATGTTAAAGCAGCTACTTGGCAACAATTAGATGTAAAAATATCTGTTGGACCGGGAAATACATATGTAAATGATTATATTTCTTCAGGTGAGATAAGTTTAGATTGTATTGAAGGAAATGTATTTATTGCTCTAAAATATTTAGGGGCTGATCAGGGAATTTCTACCACTTATGATGTAGATAATTTTAAAATTATTGGTGATTAGAGTTTAACTATTTTTTGAAAATATGCCAATACAGGAAAATGATCACTAAAACCACCTTGATGCCATTTCCCTATATAAGTCCGTTTTGGAGCACCTTTTCGTTTACCGGTTTTTTCTTGTAAAAATGATTCATCAAAAATTTCTACATTTTTATATTTTACTTTATTTGAATCAGTAATTAAAAAATTATTACTTATAATTATTTGATCAAACATATACCATTTACCATGATGTTTGACTGAACCTTTCTTTTTTTCTTGAAAGTCTAACATTGGATTATAAAAATCATCGCTCATTAAATAGTTTTTTATACTATTACTGTTCGGCTCATCATTAAAATCTCCCATAATAATGATCTTTGGGTTATCATTTTCTTTATGAATATCTTTTATGATTTCTTGGACTAATTTTGCTGCCTTTAATCGCTTACTGTCTGAATTTTTTAATCCATTATTCCGAGAAGGCCAATGGTTTACAATAATATATATTTGCTCATTAAATAGTTTTCCTGATACTAATAAAACATCTCTGGTGTAATCTCTATTGTTTTCATTATCCGTTAAATATAAAACATAAGTATCAGAGTATATGAGCTCAAAATATTTTTTTTGATATAAAAAAGCAACATCAATTCCCCGTTCATCGGGTGAATCATAATGAACAAAATCATAATCAAATGGATGTAATTTTTCGGTGTTAATCAAATCGTCTAAACAATTTTTATTTTCAACTTCAGATACTCCTAAAAAAATGGGAGGTAAAGATGATTTTTTCAATCCGATCTTTGAAATTGCTTTACCTAAATTTTGAATTTTACGAAAATACCTATCTTCACTCCATTCTAATTTTCCTTCAGGAGTATAATCTATATCCAAAGTGTATTGATTATGTTGAAAATCAAAAAGATTTTCTAAATTATAAAAAGCAATACTAAATATATTTTGCATAAAAAAGAATAAGATATTAAAGAACGAAAATAAAAAATATTAAGCTTATACCATAATAAAAAAAGGTATGTAAATTTGTAAGATGATAGAAAAAAGAAAAAAAGAAATTGAAAATGTTGTTTTAGTAGGTATTATAACAGGACAACAAAATGAAGAAAAATCTAAAGAGTATTTAGACGAGCTTGAATTTTTAACTTATACTGCTGGAGGTAAAGTGATTAAACGTTTTACACAGAAATTAGATTTTCCTAATCCTAAAACTTTTATTGGTAAAGGAAAATTAGATGAAATTAGAGCGTATATTGAAGAAAACAATGTTCAAACTATCATATTTGATGATGAATTAAATCCTTCTCAGCTTAGAAACATTGAAAAAGTGGTTGAATGCAAAGTATTAGACAGAACAAATTTAATTCTAGATATTTTTGCACAAAGAGCACAAACTTCTTATGCAAGAACTCAAGTTGAATTAGCCCAATGTCAATATTTATTACCTCGATTAACAAGAATGTGGACTCATTTAGAGAGACAAAAAGGAGGAATTGGATTACGTGGACCAGGTGAAACAGAAATTGAAACAGATAGAAGAATTATTAGAGATAAAATATCTTTATTGAAAAAGAAATTAAAAGCCATTGATAAACAAATGGCAGTTCAGCGTAAAAATCGAGGAAAAATGGTTCGTGTTGCTCTAATTGGATATACCAATGTTGGAAAATCAACTTTGATGAATGTTATAAGCAAAAGTGATGTATTTGCTGAAAATAAGCTGTTTGCAACACTAGATACAACTGTAAGAAAAGTTGTAATTAAAAACATTCCTTTTTTATTAACGGATACGGTTGGTTTTATAAGAAAATTACCTACGCAATTGATAGAATCATTTAAGTCAACTTTAGATGAAGTTAGAGAGGCTGATTTATTATTACATGTTGTTGATATTTCACATTCAAATTTTGAAGACCATATTGATTCAGTTGATAAGATTATAGATGAAATAACTCCCGAAAACGAAAAATCTGTAAAACCTACAATAATGGTTTTTAATAAAATTGACCAATATTCACATGAAATTATTGATGAAGATGATTTGGTAACCGAAAAAACTAAGGCACATTATACTTTAGATGAATGGGAAAAAACTTGGATGTCAAAAATGAATAATAATTGTGTATTTATATCGGCATTAAAAAAAGAAAATATAACTGAGTTTAAAAGCAAAGTTTTTGATGAAGTAAAAAAAATTCATATCACACGTTTTCCTTATAACGATTTTTTGTATCAAGAATATGAAGAAAAATAGATTTTATACATCTTCATTATCATCAATAATACCAAGTCTTTTTGCTCTGTTTTTCCACATTTTTCTAGCTAATTGTTGTAAATCTTCATGACTGTCGCTTTCATCTACAATTTCAAGACCCAAAAGCGTTTCAATAATATCTTCTTGACTTACAATTCCACTTAGAGAACCAAATTCATCAACAACTAAAGCAATGTGTTCGTGTTTTTCAATTAAGGTATCAAAAAGAGGTTTTATAGGAGACTTTCTTTCGGTAATTAATATTTCTCTACTTATCGTTTTTAATGTATTATTACCGTTTCCATTAATGATAGATTCTAATAATTGATCTTTTAAAAAATAACCTGTAATATTATCTGGAGAGGTTTCAAAAATGGGGATTCTTGAAAATTTTAAATTAGGATTTTCATCATAAAAATTTTTAATTTTTGTATCTTCAGAAGAAGTTTTCATAACAGTTCTAGGAGTCATAATATCTTTTACTAAAATATTTTTGAAATCAATTAGGTTTTTAATCACTTTACTTTCTGATTCTTGAAAAACACCTTCTTCCTGAGCAATATCTGCCATGGCATGAAAATCTTCTCTACTAACATTTGTGTCATGATGATTTTTACCAATGATTTTTGTTGTTAATTCTAGTAACCATAAAATTCCAGTAATTTTTAAAGGAAACATTAAAATTGTTATCGCTTTTGCAGAAAAATTTGACAATTGTTTCCAATAACTAGCCCCAATAGATTTGGGAATAATTTCTGATAAAATCAATATCAATAAAGTCATAATTGCAGATACAATACCCACAGCATTATTACCTGATCCAAATGTTTTTTCAGCTTGAACACCAACCAAAATTGCACCAACAGTATGTGCAATGGTATTAACAGTTAATATGGATATCAAAGGCTTGTTAACGTCGTCTTTTAATTTTTTTAAAGTATCGGCGTATGCTTTTCCTTCATTTTTTTTAACCGCTATAAACGTTGGGGTTATACTTAATAAAACAGCTTCAAGTATTGAGCATAAAAAAGAAAATCCAATAGAAATTGAAGCGTATATAAATAATAGAGTCATGACAAGTTGATTTTTAGCTAATTTATAAAAAAAAAGCTTCCTAATTTAAGGAAGCTTTTTTTTACTGATTAATACTTAATTACTCTAAAGTATAACTTAAACCAAATAACCAGTATGATTGTAATTTATTATCAATATTATCAAATGTTGCATCTGGATCTGTATCTAATGCATAATTTAGGGCTTCTTGCTTATTTTTTCTTAATCCTAAATCAAATCCAACACCTATACCTTTCCAAAAGGTATAACTTAAAGAGTTAGTCCAATTCCAGTTTGAATAATCTGAACTTTTATAACTTTGAAATATTGAAAGATTTGTTTTAAAGTTTATATCATAGATTTTTTTTGTATAATCTGCAACTATTTTAGCACCTAATGATGATTCATAAATGCTATCTCCACTACTAAATACAAAGTTATAATTCAATGGGTGAATTACTACTACCAAATCTTTAATTGGCGTCCAAGTTGCACCTATTCCAAGGTCAAGATAACCAGGGTCATTAAAATTGTTTACTAGTGATGAACGATATTCTCCTAATGCTGATAGAGCAAATTTATCATTAAGCTTATATCCATACAGCGAAGAAATATTAAAAACATCAGTTGCTACTTCATATTTATCACTATCAGTATCATCATCTTTATCATCAAATTTAATCCAACTTAAATTAATATTTGCAGCATTTTTCCAAAAAAACTTATCTCTATCAAGACTGGCAATAGCATTTATATTAATCCCGAAGTTTCCTACAGAAGAGTTAGGTGTTTCTTTTGAATACCATTCATTAAAACCAGAAAAACTTCCTCCAATTGTACCAAATGCTCGTATTTTCCATCCTGGAAAGGCATCAATTTCACCCTGTAAAACATCTACTTTTTTTTGGAGTGCAGCTATCGAATCTTTTTTTACTCCCTGTTTAGTTTTTAACTCTTCTTTAGTTTGAGCATTCATTAATGTTAACCCAAACACCAATATAATTATTAATACTAGTTTTTTCATTTTATTATATATTTCATTTTAAGTGGGCGCAAAAATACAAATATTATAATATATTTACACATACATTTTGATGCTTATTGATTAATAAAGTAAGCATTAAAAGATCAAAAATTTTTAATAGATTTTATTTCTTTAGTAGATTTTTTATAAGTTTACTTTTATCCAAATATTGTGCGGTTTCGGTATAACCGTTCTCGAGGGCATCACTTTCTATTAAATTGTAATAGAAGCCATTTCAATTGATTCAGAGGTAATTCTAAAAGTTTTTCAATAAAGATTTAGTTTTTAAAATATTCTTCTAAATCATCAGAATCTAATAAAATTCCAATATCTAAAAATCCTTTTTCAATTGCTTTGCTTTCAATTGCACTAATTAAGTCTTTCACATTTATAGTCTCATAATAAAAAGCGGTTTTAAACAATTTTTTAACTGATAAAAGCCACTCTAATTGTTCAGATGGCAATTGTAAAACTTGACTATTTACGGTTTTCATAGGAATTTATTAAATAAAAAATACCTGAATGATTGTTAAATAATCATTCAGGCAAACAACTAACTCAAAATACTGTTAAGGGGATTACAAATGTACAAAATGATCAATTTTTAAACAATACCCTTACAGGGTATATTGTACAATTAGTTGATCTAATTCAAAAAGGTTAACATAAAAAACCCGAGAAAAATTAATTTCTCGGGATCTAAAACCAATCTATACTTAAAAATTGTAAGTATTTTGAAGATACTAAGGTATTAAAAACTCCGAATGAAACAAACCATTTGGGAATAATTTTAAATTTTTATTTATAATCTATTACTAATTATCAATTTATGGTTTGATTTTCAATTAAGAAAAAGTACCCTAATAATGTTTATTCTTTTCTTTTAAACAAAGGAACACTAGAGCACGCTTCACCAAACATAATTGATTTTGTAATAGGTAAAAGTTTAACAATTAGCTGAGAATAAGCAGTTTGAGGAATATATTTGTTTGAACAACCTTTTATAATAACAAGTTTTTCTTTATAAATTTCAATAGGTAATTTATCAATTATTTCTTGAAAAATAGAGCATTCCAAATTTTCTATATCTCCAATTACTATTTTTTTTGCATAAGGAGAAAGCGAAACGGTAATCAATAAATATGCCCATGAGGGTATTATAGCATCTGAAGAACAAGTTAGAGCAATATATTTATTTTGAAAAGAATTCCAATCATGATTTTTTACGAATTCTCTAAAATCTTTTTCTTTTAAAATTTGTTCGGCAAAAAGCCATTTTTTTATGTCAAATAAAATCCTCTCTTCTTCAGGATAAAAATCTTCCAAATCAATAGTTACTAATACACTATTAGCAACTCTATTTACAATTTCTTTTGACATTTATTAATGTTAAAAATTATCATTTACAAAAAACCAAGTTCTAATTTAGCTTCTTCACTCATCATATCTTGAGTCCAAGTTGGATCAAAAGTTATTTCAACTTCAGCATTCCTAACTTCTTTAATGGTTTTGATCTTTTCTTCAACTTCAACAGGTAATGTTTCTGCAACAGGACAATTAGGAGAAGTAAGAGTCATTAACACTTTAACATCCATATCTTCATTTACAAAAACATCATAAATTAAACCTAATTCATATACATCAACAGGTATTTCAGGATCGTAAATGGTTTTAATCATTTCTACAATTTTAATCCCTAAAGCCTCTTTATCTTTACTATTCATGGCGTCTCTTTAAAATCATTCTAAATAAGGGCAAATATAGTGTAAAGTGAATTTACAGCAAAATATATGTTAATTGGATTGATTTTTTTTAACTTGAAAAGCAAGAGCATAAAGCTTTAATTGCTTAATCATTGAAACCAAGCCATTAGCACGAGTTGGAGATAAATGTTCTTTTAAACCAATTTTATCAATAAAAAAAGGTTCAGAATCAAGTATGTTTTTGGGAGTTTGACTGGAATAAACCCGAAGTAATAAGGCAATTATACCTTTAGTTAAAATAGCATCACTATCTGCAGTAAAGATTATAGTCTCATTTTCAGAATTAGCGTGTAACCAAACTTTTGATTGACAACCTTTAATTAAATTGTCATTTGTTTTATATTGTGGGTCAATTAATGGAAGAGTTTTTCCAATTTCAATAATATATTCATAACGTTCCATCCAGTCGTCAAACATAGAAAACTCATCAATAATTTCTTCTTGTATTTCTTTAATAATCATTTTTAAAACTTATTTTTGCAAAAATACATAATATAGTTATTAAATGGCAAAACTTTTAATTGTAGGAACCGTAGCTTTTGACGCTATAGAAACACCTTTTGGAAAAACAGATAAAATTTTGGGTGGAGCAGCAACTTATATAGGATTATCCGCTTCACAATTTGGAGTTGAATCGGGGATAGTATCAGTTGTTGGTGGAGATTTTCCTGAAGAATACTTGAAAATGTTGAACAGTAAAAATATTGATACTTCTGGAATTGAAATTATAGAAAACGGGAAAACATTCTTTTGGAGTGGAAAATATCATAACGATTTAAATACACGAGATACTTTAACAACCGATTTAAATGTACTGGCAGATTTTAATCCGGTAGTTCCAAAAAACTTTATTGATTGTGATTTTTTAATGTTAGGAAATTTACATCCATCAGTTCAAATGGCGGTAATTGAACAAATTCCTGTTAGACCTAAATTAGTTGTTTTGGATACCATGAATTTTTGGATGGATAATACTTGGGATGAATTGATTAAAGTTATCAATAAAGTTGATGTAATTACAATAAATGATGAAGAAGCAAGACAATTAAGTGGTGAATATTCTTTGGTTAGAGCTGCTCAAAAAATTCATAAAATGGGACCAAATTATGTGGTAATTAAAAAAGGAGAACATGGTGCTTTATTATTTAATGGAGAGAATGTATTTTTTGCACCTGCTTTGCCTTTAGAAGAAGTATTTGACCCGACTGGTGCTGGAGATACATTTGCAGGAGGTTTTATCGGATATATGGCAAGTACTCATGATATTTCTTTTAATAACATGAAAAGAGCAGTGATTTTTGGTTCAAATTTAGCATCATTTTGTGTTGAAAAATTTGGTACAGAAAGAATGGAAAATCTTAGTAAAGTAGAAGTTCAAAATCGTCTACAACAGTTTAAACAGTTAACACAATTTGAAATAGAATTAAGTTAACAATAATTAATTTATTTTAAAACTCAAAAAGATGAGTGATGCTATTAAACATGAATGTGGAATTGCATTAGTAAGATTGTTAAAACCAATTCAGTATTACAAAGACAAATACGGAAC
>JAUWLK010000211.1 GCA_030613745.1 Flavobacteriaceae bacterium
GAACTATGGTGGAATAACAAGAGATGTAAAACTTATAGAAGAACCTTTAGTTTTTATTCAAGATTATAGTATCCAACTAAAAAAAGATACTAAAAATACCATTTCAGGTATTGTAAGATTAAATAATGTTTCTAGTGACGAAAAAGTAATAATTTCAATCCCTGAATTAAAAATAAACACCTCTTTTACTACAGACAGTGAAGGAAATGTTCAATTTGAAATTACATCGAAAAAGATACAATATTGGTCTCCTTCATCTCCAAAATTATATGATGTCTATATTAAAACAGCAAATCAAACCTTAAAAGATGAAATTGGTTTTAGAACTATTGAAACTAATGGTCCCGATATTTTATTAAATGGTAAATCAATATTCTTAAGAGGTATTTGTATCCATGAAGAAAATGCCATGAGAGGTGCTAGAGCTTTTAATGATGAAGATGCCCTGATAGTATTGAATTGGGCAAAAGAATTGGGATGTAATTATGTGCGATTAGCACATTATCCTCATAATGAATATATTGTAAAACTCGCTGATAAAATGGGCATAATGGTTTGGGAAGAAATACCTGTGTATTGGACGGTAGATTTTACCAATAAAAACTCATTAAATAATGCTAAGAATCAATTAACTGAAGCAATAACAAGAGATAAAAACAGAGCATCAATAATCATTTGGTCAATGGCAAATGAAACTCCTCCTTCAGAACCAAGAAATAGATTTTTAAAAGAATTGATAGTACATACTAAAAGTTTAGACACAACAAGATTGATTAGTGTAGCATTAGAAAAGCATTTCAAAAACGGTATTAATATTGTTGATGATGAAATTGGTAATTTTTTGGATATTGTAGCATTTAATCAATATACAGGTTGGTATGGTGGTTCTTTAGAAGATGCCCCTGATTCAAAATGGAATATAAAATATAACAAACCGGTTATCATTTCAGAATTTGGTGGCGGAGCATTACAAGGTTTTCATGGTACAATAAAAGAACGGTGGACAGAAGAATACCAAGAGTATCTGTATCAACAAAACTTAAAAATGATAGAAAAAATTCCAAATATTAGAGGTTTAAGCCCTTGGATTTTAGCCGATTTTAGATCTCCAAAAAGAGTATTACCTAACATTCAGGATGGATGGAATAGAAAGGGATTAATTTCAAATAAAGGCATTAAAAAGAAAGCTTTTTTTACAGTAAAAGAGTTTTATAAAAAAATTGAAAATCAATATAAATAAGATATGATTAAAAGAACTTTATTTTTTATAAATTTAATTAGTTTGAGCCTAATATTTTCTTGCTCAAATGATAAGAAGGTAACGGTCGCTCCGAAAGAGTATAAATTAGTTTGGGCAGATGAATTTGATGGTAATGACATTAATAAGGACAATTGGTCTTTTGTCATTTGGGATGCTGGAAGAGTAAACAATGAATGGCAAAAATATGTTGAAAGTTCAGAAAATTATAAAGTGGAAAGCGGAAAACTTCATATTACAGCTACCAAAACAGGAGAGCATGAAAGTGGGGGATATACCTCTACACGACTATCTAGTCAAAAGAAAAAAGAATTCCAATATGGTCGTATAGAATTTAGGGCAAAAATGCCAAGTGGTAGAGGTACTTGGCCGGCTTTATGGATGTTAGGATCTAATATTGATGAAGTTGGGTGGCCGATGAGTGGAGAAATTGACATCATGGAATATGTAGGCTTTCAGCCTGACACAACACATTCTAATGTGCATACTAAATATCAGTCAGGTGTTACTGATTTTCATGCTACGATTTCTTTAAAAACTGTTGAAGAAGAGTTTCATAATTATGGTATCATCTGGACCCAAGACTCTATACAGTTTTATGTAGATTCAATTACTAATATTACAAACACCTATTCTCCATCTAACAAGACTTTAGAGAACTGGCCTTTAGATCAATCGTATTATTTAATTATGAATTTTGCAGTTGGAGGAGCTTGGGGAGGAAAAGAAGGAGTTGATGAGAATATCTGGCCTCAAACAATGGTAGTTGATTATGTAAGAGTTTATCAATTAAAATAAAATAAAACCATGTTGAAATCTGTTTTAACTTTTTTACTTCTCTTATCTTTTGCTCCAAATTGCATTTCCCAGAACATATCATTTATGACTTATAATGTTAGGTATGGCCTGGCTGATGATGGTAAAAATTCTTGGGAATACCGCAAAGAATTTCTAGCTTCTCAAATTAATTTTTACAATCCGGATATTTTTGGAACGCAAGAAGGATTGCCTTTCCAAGTAGAATATATTATTTCACAACTGCCAAAACATAGTTTTATTGGCAAAAGTAGAGATGGTAAGGGAAAAGGGGAATATTCAGCAATTTTTTATAATCATGATAAATTTGAAGTTTTAAAGCAGCATACGTTTTGGCTATCTTCAACACCTGATAAAGTTTCAAAGGGTTGGGATGCAGCTTACCCTAGAATTTGTACTTATGGTTTATTTAAAGATAAACAAACAAATAAAGAATTTTGGGTAATCAACACGCATTTGGATCACATTGGAATAAAAGCAAGAGAACAAAGTGTTCTTTTGATATTAAAAAAAATAAAAGAAATAAATACTGAAAATTACCCATTGATATTTATGGGAGATTTGAATGCTGAAACTGAAAGCAAACCTATTTCAATTTTAAGATCTGGAATGAACGACTCGAAAGAAATTTCTATTGAAAAGCCTTTTGGACCAAGTGGAACCTTTAACGCTTTTAATTTTGACAAAGCTGTTACAAAAAGAATTGATTATATATTTATTTCAAAAAACAACACTATAAAAGTAAATAAATATGCTGTATTGAGTGATTCTGAAGATTTAAAATATCCTTCTGATCACTTACCGGTATATGTTGAATTAACCCTTTTTAAATAGAATAACTAATGCAAAAAAAATTATCATTATCAATAATCGTAATAATCATAACAGTATTATTTAGTTGTTCTGATAAAAAAAAATCGAACTCAACTAATAATTCTAGTGCAACTATTGAGCTAGAACAAAAAGTAGATTCTGTCTTAGCTTTAATGACCTTACAAGAAAAAATCGGGCAAATGAATCAATATGCCAGTAGTTGGGATTTAACAGGTCCCCCTTCAAATGTTGATGCCAAAGCTAAAGTTGAAAAACTAAAAAATGGAGGTGTTGGTTCCATGTTGAACGTTTTATCTGTAGAGGCTACACGTGAAGCACAAAAATTGGTAATGGAGAATTCCCGTTTAAAGATCCCACTTATATTTGGTTATGATGTGATTCATGGATACAAAACAATTTTTCCAATTCCTCTAGGAGAAAGTGCTAGTTGGGATTTAGAGATTATTAAAAAATCTGCAGCAATAGCAGCTAGTGAAGCATCTGCTGAAGGTGTACATTGGACTTTTGCACCCATGTTAGATGTATCACGCGATGCTCGTTGGGGTCGTATTATGGAAGGTTCAGGTGAAGATCCTTTTCTAACTTCCAAAATAGGTGTTGCAAGAGTAAAAGGATTTCAGGGAGATGATTTATCTAAAAATAATACTATTGCAGCTTGTGCTAAACATTTTGCAGGTTATGGATTAGCAGAAGCAGGAAGAGATTATAATACGGTAACTATTGGAGAGTTTGAATTGCATAATACAATATTACCACCATTTAAAGCTGTAGCAGAAGTAGGTGTAGCAACCTTTATGAATGCTTTTAATGAAATTGATGGTATTCCTGCCACAGGACATAAAGAATTACAAAGAAATATTTTAAAAGACGGATGGAACTGGAATGGATTTATTGTTTCCGATTGGGGATCAATAGGTGAAATGATTGCACATGGGTATGCAAAAAATAAAGAACAAGCTTCAGAAATTGCAGCAAATGCAGGTAGTGATATGGATATGGAATCCTATGCATATGAAGCACACTTGGAACAATTAGTAGAAAATGGTAAAGTTGATCTTTCTCTAATTGATGACGCTGTTAAAAGAATTTTAAGAGTTAAATTTAGATTGGGGCTTTTTGATGATCCGTATAAGTATTGTAATGAAGAGCGTGAAAAAACTGAAATTTTTACAGATGAAAATCAAGCTTTTGCTCGTGAAGTTGCAAAAAAATCTATCGTTTTACTTAAAAACAAAACTAACCTTCTACCTCTAAATAAAAATATCAAAAGTATTGCAGTAATAGGACCTTTAGCGGATGATAAAGATTCACCAATAGGTAATTGGAGAGCAAAAGGAGAATCAAATTCTGCTATTTCTTTATTGGAAGGAATTAAAAATGCAGTTGATCCATCTACTAAGATATTGTATCAAAAAGGAGTTAGTATTTTAACTGATGAATTTCCTATAGGTAGAGGTTTCTTATTACCATTAAATTTTAATACCACGGATAGATCAGGTATTCCTGCAGCTGTCAAAGCTGCTAAAAATTCCGAAATAGTTGTTTTAGCCATTGGTGAAATGGCCTTACAAACAGGTGAAGGAAGAAGTCAAACCAATATTAAATTGGTTGGTTTACAACAAGAGTTATTAGAGGAAATTTATAAA
>JAUWLK010000254.1 GCA_030613745.1 Flavobacteriaceae bacterium
GGTATTACCTAAAAAAAACCGAGATACCCCTCAAATGTTCTCGGTTTTTTAATTTACTAACTCAAAATTAATCATTACAAAAGTATTACTTTTCAATATCAATAATGTTAACTTTTATTTAAAGTATTCTTAAAAAAAAGCTAATTTTTTTATAGTTAACAAGGTAGAAATCTTTTTAAACTTTTTTGTTATTGTACATTAATTAATAAGGTTGATAATATCTTAAGCGAAATCCTATCTAAAATAACAATAAACAATATCCTTTCAGGGATATTATGTTTTCTAACTTCCTTTATTATTTGCAAAATAAGATTTCAGTTTAAAAGTTCTAATACTAATAAAAACAATATATTATGAAATAATTAGTTTAATAACATAGATAAATACTATATCTATGGAAGAGAATAATTTATGGTTGAACATGATCTATTATAGTGAAAGTATTAGAATCAAGATGTCAATTGATGAAAAACAACTATTGACAGAATTTGCAACCAAAAGCCGTCAAAGTATTTCACGTTTTGTTCTTGAAGCTATTGCTGAGAAAATTGAAAAATCAAAATAAAAATTCTTCTTGCAAATTTTTATAAAAAAAACCTGAATGTAAATCAATCAGGTTTGGTTTAATTTCAAATTTTCCCCTCAAAAAATTTGAGTAAGCGACGAATTTACATTATATTTATTAAACAGAACGTGACTTTTATCATAAAAATCTTCAGTTTAAAAAATTGAAGTATGAATAAAAATAAAAAACATTAAAATTAAAGCTAAATGGTTTTTTTGTTAATGAAATACTCCAATCTGAATAGCGAGTTTCTATGCTTCTAATTTCCTAATATACTTCTTCAAGTATATCATAAAGTTCTACGTACCCTTTCTCTTTTGCTTTTTCCTTAATATATTTATCGTTTATATTTTTGGTATAGAATAATAATTGTTCTTCAGGTATAGTTAAAATGTTATCCATGATCTCTCAAATAAATTATGGCTAAAAATACATTTTGAATCTAAAGAAATTTTAAAGTTGTTTAACTATAATTTGTAAATATTAACAAAATTCATATTTATTATTAATGGATTAAATTTATAATTCTAAACAGTTCGATTTTAGGGAAAGCTTATAAATTTATCTTGGTGATTTGTCAAAAGGTATTTATTTATTAAAAATACATTCAAATAAAACTTCTATAGTCAGGAAATTGGTAAGAAAACAAAAAAAGCAGTAGGTTAAGTTCTTTTTTTATATGGCATAACTTATTGTTTTTCATCAATTAAATAAATTTTATGTAAATTAGGTCACGAAAAAGGGGGTTAGGTTTTATTTTACAACACACATTTAATTAAATGTGTAGCTAATATTTTTGAACAAATTCCTATGAAAAATAAGATTATCACAACAGTGATTTTAGTAGGCTTACTTAGTAATTTTATATATGCCCAACACATAAGTGAATTCAACTCTCTGGCACAAGGTATACAAGACACAGACTTTCATATACCTTCAACACACTATTTCCAATATATAATTGAACATGGTGATGATTTAACCGAAGGGGGAACTTTGCCCGATGTTTGCGATTTTACTGGTTATGTGCCTATAAACTCTAGTAGTAAGTTTGGATATTTGTCGATAAATTCTGAAGGTGCGCCTGGCGCTGTAACAATCTTGGATATTGAATTAAATGAATCCATAGGTAAATGGGTTGTTAATAATTCTGAAGCAGTTGATTTTAGTTTTGGTTTGCCTTTAGGAGGAACAGCAGCTAATTGTTCAGGAACTGTAACACCATGGAATACAATTATAAGCTGTGAGGAAGTTACAAATAAGGATATAAAAGATAATTATCCTTCAGTACCAGAATCGAGTTTAAAAATTGATGGAGACATAAATGGATATGATGGATATGGCTGGGCAATTGAAATTGATCCTGAAACTAAAAAAGTAATAGATCAGGATGGGGGAAGAAATGGGAGCGATAAATTATGGGCTTTGGGTAATTTTAAACATGAAAATGTAGTAATTCATAATAATAAAAGAACCGTTTATCAGGGAGCTGACGATACTAAAGGAGAAGGATTTCTATTTAAATTTGTTGCAGATGTACAAGAAAATTTAAGCTCAGGAGATTTATATGTTTATAAAGGTAATAAACAGGGAGTAGGGAGCTGGTTACAATTAGAAAATAATACCCCAATACAGCAAAGTACTACTCTATCACAATGTCTTGCTTTAGGGGCAACGAGTTTTGGAGGAGTTGAAGATGTTGAGATTAATCCCATTGATGGAATGATCTATTTTGCTGTAAAAAGAGAAGATATTGGAGGGGGGAATGAAAAAGGAGTAGTTTTTAGATTTAAAGATACAAACCCATTGGATGGCACTGGTGTTGAAGATTTTGAAATCTATGTTGGTGGAGATATCAGCTATAATGATGTTCTCTGGGGAAATGGAACTGATAATTTAGTATTTGATGATCAAGGAAATTTATGGGTAGCTCAAGATGAAAGTGGTAATGATAAAAGAAATTATATCTGGGTTGTTGAAAATGGTCACTCCCAACAAAATCCAAAAGTAAAGATATTTGCCCGTACACCATTGGGTAGTGAACCCACAGGATTGACTTTTTCACCAGATTATAAAAATTTATTTATGTCTATCCAACATCCCGATGAAAATAATAATATAACGAATCAACCTGATGCTTTTGGTAATCCAAAAACTTTTGATAAAGACGTTGTATTAGTGATAGCTAGAACAGAGAACTTAAGTAATGACTTGACCGTAGGGATTGATAATAGCTTTACTATTTCAAATACTTATGCTGGATTTAATATTAATGCTAGTAGAGTTGTTACTAAAATTAAAGTATATGATATGTTAGGAAGATTGTTACTTCAAGATAATCCAAACAAACAAAGTTTTAACTTGAGTACTGAAAATATTAAAAAAGGTACTGTTTTAATTATTGAATCAACGTTGATTAATTATGTAGTAATACGTAAGAAGGCAATAAAATATTAATTAGAGATATTTTCAATAATTATTCTTTTTTAACAAAAGGATTATAAGTCATTATTCATTTTAAATTCTACTCTGATAAGTATAAAGATCATAATACCTTCCTTTTTTATCAATAAGCTCATTGTGTTTACCTCGTTCAACAATATTACCATTTTCTATAACCAATATTTGATCTGCTTGTTGAATAGTACTCAACCTATGTGCTATAACAAATGTAGTTCTATCTTTCATAAGTACATTTAAACTTTTCTGAATATAGGATTCACTTTCAGTATCTAAGTTTGAAGTAGCCTCATCTAAAATTATAATTTTTGGATTGGCTAAAAGGGCTCTGGCAATAGATATTCGTTGACGCTGACCACCAGATAATTTTACTCCTCTCTCCCCAATCACTGTATCTAAACCATCATCAAAGCGATCAGTAAATTCATTAACATAGGCACCCTTTACTGCTGCTAATAATTCATCTTCTGTAGCATTTGGTCTTGGGAATAAAATATTTTCACGAATTGTACCTTCGTAGAGAAAATCATCTTGTAGTACTACTGCAAGATTACTTCTGAAACTACTCAAGTTGACAGTAGATAGGTCTATTCCGTCTAAAGTCACTTTACCTTCACTCGGATTTAAAAAGGTTGCTGCTAAACCTGCAATAGTAGATTTACCTGACCCTGAAGATCCAACCAAAGCAGTTACACTTCCCGTAGGAGCGGAAAAATTAAT
>JAUWLK010000213.1 GCA_030613745.1 Flavobacteriaceae bacterium
AAAGCCATATTCTTCATTATACATGCTTTTGTACAATTCATGTTGTGGATGACTTTCTAAACCTGGATATATAATTTTGATTCCGTCTGCTTCAAATTTTTGTGCCAAATACATTGCATTTTCACTGTGTTTTTTCATTCGAATATGTAAAGTTCGCATATTCTTTAACACGCTGGCAGATCGTAAACTATCCATTACAGGACCTAATAGCATACTGGCGCCGTCATTTACATTTCGCAAACTATTAATAAATTCCTGAGAACCACAAACTACACCACCAACAGTATCACTTGTACCATTGATGAATTTGGTTAAACTGTGAATTACTATATCAGCACCTAATATTTTTGGAGAAATGCTTAAAGGTGAAAAAGTATTATCAACTACTAGTGTTAAGTCGTATTTCTTAGCTAGTTTTGACAACTCTTTAATATCAGCAATTTCTAAAAGCGGATTACTAACAGCTTCACAAAAAAGTACTTTTGTGTTTTTTGTAATGGCAGCTTCTATTTTTTCTAGTGAAGTAATGTCAACAAATGTAGTAGTGATACCAAATTTTGGAATAAAATTCTTTAAAAAAGCATAGCTTCCACCATAAATAGTACGTGAAGAAACTATATGATCACCATTATTACAAAGTTGCATTAAGACTGGTGTGATAGCTCCCATTCCTGAAGCTGCTACATTAGCTGTTTCTGTACCTTCCATTGCGGCAAGTGCTTCGCCTAAATATAAATTACTCGGACTAGAATGTCGAGAGTATAAGTAACAACCTTCTGCATTTCCTTCAAAGGTGTCCATCATAGTTTTTGCATGTAAAAAAGTATAGGTTGAAGAGTCAGAAATAGAAGGGTTTACACCTCCAAATTCTCCAAAATATTGTAAGTCTTGTATTTTGTCTGCTGGTTTGAAACTCATAATTTATATGGTTAAATGTTGAATATTAGTGTAAAATTAAGTATTTATGGATTTAAAATCAATAGATATTTGATAAAGCAGTAAAAAAAACTATTATTTATATAAAATATAGTTAAATTTACATAAATTGCTATATTGAATATTCATATTTAGAAAATTTTACAAATGAAATTAGATAAAACAGACAATAATATTTTGTCTTATTTACAAAAAGATAGTAAAATATCGATAAAACAGTTATCAGTTTACTTGAATCTTTCCAATACAGCAATTTATGAAAGAATTAAAAAGTTAGAAAAAAATGGTGTTATTGAAAAATATGTCGCCATAATAAACAAGGAAAAAATTGATAGATCGTTTGTGGTTTTTTGTCAGATAAAGTTAGTTCAGCACAAACACGAATATGTCAAAAAGTTTGAAAAAGAAGTTGTCAAGTTTGATGAGGTTTTAGAGTGCTATAATGTTAGTGGAGAATATGATTATATTTTAAAAATAGTAGTAAAAAATATGAAAGCTTATCGTGAATTTTTAAATAGTAAATTAACTACATTAGATCATATTAGCAGCACACATAGTACATTTATAATAAATGAAATGAAAAATACTTTTGTAATTGATTTGTAAATAAAAAAACCTCTAAATTTTATTTAGAGGTTATAAATTTTTAAAAGGAAAATCTATTTATTTGCATCAATTTCTATGGTTATTTCCATATCATCGTAGATGAATTTATCCTTTAAATCATCAAAAAAAGATTTAGATTTATAACGAATATCCCATTTAGAGCGATCAATTTTAAAAGTATCACTTTTAAAAATTAATTGATCATTTTTATATTTTACTGTAGCTAAAAATGAAACGGGGTTGGTTTTGTTTTTAAGAGTTAAATTTCCATTAATCAATGTTTTATCACCTTTTGTTTCACTAGATGTAATTTTAAAACTACCTGTAAGATATTTATTTGTATCAAAAAAGTTAACACTTTTTAAATGATCTACCAGTTGGGCATTGTATTTATCATCTGCAGGCATATCTAAATCTACAATGCTATTCATATCAATTGTAAATTCCCCTCCGATAATTTTATTATTCTCAAAAGTAAAAAATCCTTTGGTAAGATTTATTGTACCATAATGAGAACCCGTTGGTTTAAATCCTTTCCATTGGATGTTAGAATTTTTCACATTTACCTGAAAAGTTTGTGCTTTAATGTTTGAGAATGAAAATAACAATAAGCTTATTGCTATAAGTGTAAAATGTAGTTTTTTCATATTTAAATAGTTAAGTAAATTATAATAAATTAGTCTTTAATATTTTTCTTTTTAAATTTATCAAATTGAGAATCTTCTTTCTTTTTTGGCCAACTATTGTTACTGGTATCAACATCAGCTGTTAATTCATTTGGGTCAATATTAATTGCCACAATTTCTTTATCAGAAGCAAAAACCTTTTTTATTTCTCTATCATTAAATCTCCAAATTTCAGCAGGATAATATTTGTTCTCTTTGGTACCATCAGCAAAAATATATTCCACTAATATTGGCATTACTAATCCTCCTGGTTTTTCAAAAATAATTTCATAAAAATATTTAGTGTTCTTTAAAGATTTACGTTCTTCAGTAGAAAAATTATCAGCTAAATATTCATTTAAAAAAGAAATATCTTTTACAGGATCTTTTACTTTAGACATATCAGCAGTGTATTCTTTACTATCGGTATTAACCAAAAATAAATTCTGACCAAAATCTTCAACTTTCATACCGTAAGCGGCAGCCATTTTTTTAGCTCTTTCAGTTGGTTTGTCTGTTACAACATATTTTTTAACATCTTTAATACCTATGTCATTAAAATCGGTAGTGTAAAACCAACCTCTCCAAAACCAATCAAGATCGGTAGCTGAAGCATCTTCCATAGTTCTGAAGAAATCAGCAGGAGTAGGGTGTTTAAACTTCCAACGGTTGGCATATGTTTGTAAGGCTTTGTCAAATAATTCAGGTCCTAAAATAACTTCACGTAACATATATAAACCTGCAGCTGGTTTAGCATAAGCATTTGCCCCGCTGTTAAATACCATGTCGTGTTGTGTCATAATAGGTGCTATTTTACCCTGATCTCCACTCATATAATTAACAACATTACGAGGATAACCACGTGATGGAAAACCCTTTTCAAATTTTTCTTGTGCATACATTTGAACAAATGTGTTTAAACCTTCATCCATCCATCCCCATTGGCGTTCATCAGAATTTATAATCATTGGAAACCAATTGTGACCAACTTCGTGAGTAATAACTCCGATTACTCCATTTTTAGTTCTTTGAGAGTAGGTCCCGTCAGCTTTTGGTCTTCCAAAATTAAAACAAATCATGGGGTACTCCATTCCTTGCTGTTTTGCATTAATAGAAATGGCTTTATTATAAGGATAATCAAATAGTTGTTCAGAATAAGATTTTAATGTGTTTGCAATAACTCTTGTAGAATATTCTTCCCAAAGAGGGTTTCCTTCTTTAGGATACAATGAAATTGCCATTACTGTTTTGCTTCCAATTTTAACAGCTTGGGCATCTAAAATATATTTGCGAGAAGTAGCAAAAGCAAAATCACGAACATTTTCAGCTTTTAATTTCCAAGTCTTGGTTTTTTTAGAAACTTCTTGTTCATTTTTTTCAGCCTCTTCTTGGGTGGCTACTATTACAGGTTTATCATATGATTTTTGGGCTTTTTCATACCTCTTCCATTGCTTTTTAGTAAGCATTTCTTTTCTGTTTATAATATGACCAGTACCATCCAAAATATGATCAGCAGGAGTTGTTATATTTACTTCGTAATTGCCAAAAGCAAGTGTAAATTCACCGCGACCTAAAAATTGTAAATTTTGCCAACCTTCAATATCATTGTATACTGCCATTCTTGGAAAGAATTGAGCTATGATATAAGTGTTATTTCCATCTTTTTCAAAGTGTTCAAAACCTGATCTTGATCTGTTAATGGTATGGTTAGGTATATTATACCACCATTTTATTTTAAATGAGATGTTTGAACCTGCTTTTAAAATTGAAGGTAAATCAATTCGCATCATTGTGCCATTTACAGTATTAGCAAGATCATTACCATTTAGGTCTTTTACATAATCAATTTTAAAACCTCCGTCAAAAGGTTTACCTAAGAATGTTTCAGTAAATTTTTTAGGACTGTAAAAAACTCCTGGTCCACCAGCTTTTACATCATTTGTTCTTGCATCAGCAGCTCTAATATTTTGGTCTAATTGTACCCAAAGATATTCTAAATCATCAGGTGAATTATTGTAGTAGGTTATTGTTTCTTCACCATAAATTCTTTGATTATCATCATCTAAAATGATATCCATTTTATAGTTTGCTTGTTGTTGGTAATATTCATGACCTGGTGCTCCAGAAGCAGTACGGTAAGAATTTGGTGTAGCTAATTCTTCTTTTAATTGTTTGAATTTACTTGTGTTGTAGTGTCCTTGTTGTTTTTCGTTTACTTCAGGTTTTTGGTCTTGTGAAAATGATATTGCCGAAATAAATAAAAA
>JAUWLK010000239.1 GCA_030613745.1 Flavobacteriaceae bacterium
AAACTAATTCTGAAAAAGAAAAATTCTTTATCTCAGGAAGAAATATTTATACAAGTTATTACAATGTGAAAAATATGGAGGTTCGATTAATAAAATACACTATTCGTGCACCATATAACGGAATTTTAACTGAAGCCATTGTAACTCCAGGCTCTTTGGTAAGACAAGGTCAAAAGTTAGGTGAATTTATCAACCCAAATATATACGAAATTGGAATTGCTATAAACTCAGCGTATAGCGATTATTTACAAAAGGGGCAAACAGTTAAATTACACAATTTAGAAAATACAAAAAATTGGACAGGAAAAGTAGTTCGTGTAAATGGAAAAGTAGACCAGACATCACAAACCATCAAGATTTTTATTCAAATCAATAGTAGTGATTTAAAAGAAGGCATGTATTTAGAAGCTGATTTAGCTGCTAAATCTGAAAAAGATGCCTTTGAAATTCCTCGTAAACTTTTGGTAAACAATGAAAGTGTTTTTGTAGTGGTTAATGATACTGTTTTAAGTTTGGTTAAAATAAATCCTGTTTATTTTAGTGATCAATCTGTTGTTATTAAAGGTTTACCTAATGGAAGTGTAACATTAACTAAAAATGTACCAGGAGCATATGATGGTATGACAGTAAAGATCTTTGATGAATCCAAAACAAATTCAAAAAAATAACATTTATCATATAATAATTTTAATAAATATAAAATTTTAATCTTTTGAAAAAAATTATTTCATATTTCATAAAATACCATGTAGCTGTCAATATCATGATTTTGGCATTTATCGTATTTGGTGTTATTGGTGTATTATCATTGAAGTCCTCATTTTTCCCTCTAACGGATTCATTAAATATTAGAATTTCATTATTTTATCCTGGTGCTTCTCCTCAGGAAATGGAAGAAGGTATTGTTTTAAAAATTGAAGATAATTTAAAAGGAATTGTTGGTATTGATAGAGTTACATCGGTTTCTAAAGAAAATTCGGCTTCTATCAATGTTGAAATTCAACAAGGCAAAAATATTGACGTGGTTTTAGCAGATGTAAAAAATGCTGTTGACAGAGTACCATCATTTCCCTCGGGGATGGAGCCACCGATAATTTCAAAAATTGAAAATATCAGACCTACCATAACTTTTTCTATTAGTGGAACCAATATTCCGCTTACCACCTTAAAACAATACGCCCGTGATATAGAAAACGATTTACGCCGTATGGATGGCATTTCGCAAGTATCCTTAACTGGATTTCCACTTGAGGAAATTGAAATTGCTATCCGCGAAAGCGATTTAAGAGCATATAAATTAACATTTACTGATGTTGCAAATGCAGTAAGACAAACCAATTTATTGATAACCGGTGGTAATATTAAAACAGATACAGAAGAGTTTTTAATTCGTGCCAGTAATCGAAATTATTATGGCGATGAATTAAACAATATAATAGTTAGAGCCGATAAATCAGGGAATATAATCAGGCTAAAAGATGTGGCTGAGGTTAAAGATATTTGGAATGAAAACCCGGACCGCAGTTATTATAATGGTAAAATGACAATAAGCATTCAAATAAGTAATACCAATAACGAAGACTTATTAGGTTCTGCCGAAAAAATTAAAGCCTATATAACAACATTTAATGAACAACACGATAATGTAGAATTAAATATTACTGATGACCGTTCAATCACATTAAATCAACGTACAAAACTTTTGGTAAATAATGGTATTGTAGGAATTCTTTTGGTAATGTTCTTTTTATCACTGTTTTTAAATGTTCGATTAGCCTTTTGGGTAGCAGCAGGTTTACCAATTGCCTTTTTTGGAATGTTTATGTTTGCAGCACAGTTAGGAGTTACCATTAATGTATTATCCCTATTTGGGATGATTATTGTAATTGGTATTTTAGTAGATGATGGTATTGTAATAGGTGAAAATATTTATCAACATTACGAAAAAGGAAAATCGCCAATACAGGCTGCAATTGATGGTACTTTAGAGGTAATACCTCCTATTGTTTCTGCTATTTTAACAACTATGATTGCTTTTTCAACTTTCTATTTTTTAGATGGTAGAATGGGTGATTTTTTTAGCGAAGTTTCTACCGTAGTAATTTTAACCTTAGCCGTTTCATTAATTGAAGCATTAATAATTTTACCTGCACATATTGCACATTCAAAAGCTCTGATGCGCAAAGAGAAAAAAAGAAAAGGAATATTTAAGATTTTTTATAGTATAAATATTAAAGCTGATAAATTTTTAATGTATATAAGAGATAAATTATATGCACCTTACCTACGCTTTTATTTGAAAAATAAAGTTTTAGGTTTTGCTATACCTATTTCATTGCTAATCTTTTCTATTGGAGGAATTAGTAGTGGTGTTGTTAAAACTTCATTTTTCCCTAATATGGCTAGTGATAGAGTAAGCATCAACTTAATTATGCCACAAGGTACCAATGAAAAAATTACAGATTCTATAATCTCTGAAATAGAAGCAGCTGCATGGTTAGTTAATGATGATTTCACAAAAAGACAAACCGATAACAAGCAAGTTGTTCAAAATATAATCAAACGAATTGGACCAGGTACAAACAGAGCAAGTTTAAATGTAAATCTATTACCAGGTGAACATCGTGATTTTTCTTCACCTGAAATTACAAATGCAATTCGTGAAAAAGCAGGTAAAATATATGGTGTTGAAAGTTTGACCTTTGGTTCAGGTGGACACTTTGGTGGAAGTCCAATTGCAGTTTCCTTATTAGGAAATAATATTGATGAATTAAAAGCTGCCAAGATAGAATTAAAAGCAGAATTAGAAAGTAACCCTATTTTAAAAGATGTTGCCGATAATGATCCTGCGGGTATAAAAGAGGTAAGCATTAAATTAAAAGATAATGCCCAAATTTTAGGTTTGACACTGCAATCGGTTATGAGTCAAGTACGTTATGGTTTTTTTGGTTTTCAGGCACAACGATTTCAACGAGGACAAGATGAAATAAAGGTATGGGTTCGTTATACTAAAAAAGACCGATCATCCATTAAAAATTTAGATGATATGTGGATATCTACTCCTTTAGGAAGTAGAGTACCGTTTAGTGAAATTGCTACTTATGAAATTGCACGTGGAGACGTTGCAATAAATCATTTAAATGGTTTAAGAGAAATTCAACTTACTGCTGATTTAAAATCACCTGATGAAAGTCCGACTGAAATACTTGATGATTTAAATACCCGTGTTCTACCTGAAATTTTATCAAAATACCCAACGGTAACACCTAGTTTTGAAGGTCAGAATCGTGAAGCGAATAAAACAAAAAAATCAGTTAATAAAGTTGGTTTAATTGCAATTTTATTGATCTATTTGGTAATAGCCTTTACTTTCCGGTCTTACAGTCAGCCATTATTATTAATTGTTATGATACCTTTTAGTATGATAGGAATTGTATGGGGGCACTATATACACGGATTTTCAATAAATATTTTATCATGGCTGGGAATTATTGCTTTGGTAGGTATAATGGTTAATGATGGTTTGGTTTTGGTAGGTAAATTCAACAGCTTTTTAAAAGAAGGTATGAAATATGATGAAGCCTTAATTCAAGCTGGAATATCGCGTTTTAGGGCAATTTTCTTAACTTCTCTTACAACGGTTGCTGGTTTAGCACCATTATTAATGGAAAAAAGTCGTCAGGCACAATTTTTAAAACCTATGGCAATTTCAATTTCCTACGGAATTATAATTGCAACTTTTTTAACATTACTAATGCTCCCGCTATTATTATCACTCAGTAATTCATTAACTGTATTTATTACATGGTTAAGAACAGGAGTAAAACCAACAAAAGAAGAAGTAACTAGAGCTATTAAAGAATTAAAAGTAGAAAATGATGAAATTATTTAATTTATACATAAGTGCCTTACTTATTCTTACTTCTACAATAAGTTTGGC
>JAUWLK010000073.1 GCA_030613745.1 Flavobacteriaceae bacterium
AGCTTTGAATGAAGCTAATATTAAAGTTAGTGAATTAGATTATATTTCGGCTCATGGTACAGCGAAGAACTATAATGATGAAATGGAATCGGTTGCTTTTAGCAGATTAAAAATGCTTGATATTCCTTTAAATAGTCTAAAGGGATATTATGGACATACTTTAGGTGCCTCCGGCCTTTTAGAGACTATAATGGGTATTGAATCTTTAAATCATAATAAACTAATTGCTTCTAAAGGTTTTGATGAATTAGGAGTTACACATCCAATAAATATTATTAAAAAAATAATAAAGAAAGAGTTGCAAATATTTTTAAAAACGGCATCAGGTTTTGGAGGTTGTAATACTGCAGTAATTTTAAAAAAAAATGTAAAACTATAGCTTAAAAATAATGAATATGTATGCAGATTCAATAAATTTGCTTTTAGAATTGAAATAGGAAATACCAATGAAGAATAAAACAATACGAGCAGTAGATGCTCTACAAGAAGCTCAAAAAATAGCCTTTGCTCCCTTTTTGTTTCAAGCCGTAGTTTCATTAAGAAAGCTAGGTATATTTGATCTTATTTTTGAAAAGAGAATAATTGGAGGCATTACAATAGATGAAATATCAAAAGAATTATCGATAAGTACTTACGGAATTGGTGTTTTGTTAGAAATAGTTGAAAGCTCTGATATTGTTGTTAAAAACAAAGAAAACAGGTATGAGTTAACTAAAATAGGATATTTTTTAAATTTTAATGAAACTGCAAATGTCAATATTAATTTCACTAATGAAGTGTGTTATAAAGGACTTTTTCATTTGAATGATTCAATTATAAATGGAAAACCTGAAGGATTAAAAGAACTAGGAAATTGGAATACTATTTATGAGGGTTTATCAGTACTTGATCCTAAAATAAAAGAGGCATGGTTTAAATTTGATCATCACTATTCTGATTATGCTTTTCAGGAAGCTTTAGAAATAGTTTTTAAAAATCAACCAAAAGTTATATTTGATATTGGTGGAAATACCGGAAAATTTGCAATAAGTTGTTGTTATAAAGATAAAGATGTAATCGTAAAAATTCATGATTTACCAGGGCAACTTAATGTTGCTCTTACCAATGCAAAAACTAATGGTTTTGAAGATAGAATTTTAGGATATGAAATTGATTGGTTGTCTGAAAATCCAAAAATTACAAAAGGTGCAGATATTATTTGGTTAAGTCAATTTTTAGATTGTTTTTCAGAAGATGAAATCGTAAAAATATTAAAAGTTTGTGTAGAATCTATGGATGACAATACAGAGTTGTTTATTATGGAAACTTTTACAGATAGACAAAAATTTGATAATGCTAAATTTATTCTTGAGGCTACATCATTATATTTTACAACAATGGCAAATGGAAATAGTAAAATGTATAAGGCTGAAGTAATGATTGAATTAATTGAAAAAGCAGGGCTTTTAATTAAAGAAGAGATTAGTCCAGTTGGAGAAAATCATACCATTTTGATTTGTAAAAAAAGTAATTTCATTGCATAATAATTATTACATAAAAAGCTACTGTCATATTAAAAATAGCCAACTTTGGTTAAATGGAAAAATTATATTTGAGAATAAAGAAAATAAAAATCTCAAGGATTTATTAAAAAGTATCTATAAATACCAGAATATAAATTATTCTAAGTTTTTTAAAATGGATAGCTTGAGTAAAATTTCATTTTTAGCAGCCGAAATTATTTTAAAAAATACTACTTTAGAAAATGTAAGAAATAATATAGCTATTGTGTTTTCTAATGATGCAGCAAGTTTAGATACAGATAGAAAGTTTCAAAACTCAATTAATGATATTGATAATTTTTATCCTAGTCCTGCTGTATTTGTTTACACTTTACCAAATATAGGAATTGGTGAGATTAGTATCAGGCATCAATTAAAAAGTGAAAATGCATTTTTTGTTTTTGAAAATTATAATGCAAATTTTCATCAAAATTATGAAAATGTATTAATTCAAAATAATAATTCAGATGCAGTTTTGGCAGGCTGGGTGAATGTTGATGCTGAAAATTATGAAGCATTTGTTTATTTGGTATCAAAAAATGGAGTTATTGAGCACACAGAAAAAAATTTAATAAAATTATATAAAGAGTAATATACAATGGAGAATTTAAAAAAAGAGTTAAAAGAAAAAATTATTGAAAATCTAAATTTAGAGGATATTGATATAGCAGATATTGGTGATGATGATGTGTTATTTGGTGATGGATTGGGTTTAGATTCTATTGATGCACTAGAATTAATTGTTATGCTAGATAAAGACTACGGAATTAAATTAACCGATCCAAAACAAGGAAAATCTATATTCCAATCAATCAATACCATGGCAAACTATATATCTGAAAATAGAAAATAAAAAATGAGTAAAGGTGTTGCTATTACGGGTATGGGAATAATTTCTTCAATAGGAAGTACTGTTGAAGAAAATTTTCAATCTTTAATAGATAAAAAACCAGGAATCTCGAAAATTAAAAAAATTGATACCATCCATAAAGATGTAATAAAGGTTGGCGAGATTGATGCCGATAATGCAGAATTAATACAATTTTTAAATTTATCAGAAAATAATAATTATTCCCGAACAGCACTTTTGGCAGAAATTGCAGCTAAAGAAGCGGTAAAAAATGCCAATATAAAAGACCTTAATCAATATAAAACCGGATTAATATCAGCAACAAGCGTTGGAGGTATGGATATGACTGAAAAGTATTATTATTCTTATTTTGATAAAAAAAACAATAGAAAATATATCGATGCACATTCTTTAGGAGATGCAACTTCAAAGGTTGCTAATAGTCTAGGGATTATTGATTTTGTAACTACTATTAGTACTGCTTGTTCTTCAGCAACCAATGCAATTATGTTGGGAGCAAGAATGATAAAAAGCGGAAAATTAGAAAGAGTAATTGTTGGAGGTGCAGATTGTTTATCAAAATTTACAATAAACGGATTTAAAACATTAATGATATTATCAGAAACAGATTGTAAACCTTTTGATGAAAATAGAACTGGTTTAAATTTGGGAGAAGCAGCAGCGTTTTTGGTTTTAGAATCTGATGAAATTGTTAAGAAAGAAAATAAAAAAGTATTAGCTTATGTGTCTGGTTATGCCAATGCAAATGATGCTTTTCATCAAACTGCTTCTTCAGAAAATGGCGAAGGAGCAACTTTGGCCATGAAAAAAGCATTAGAGATTGCAAATCTAAATCCAAATGAAATTGATTATATCAATGCGCATGGTACAGCAACTCCTAATAATGATAGCTCTGAAAGTAAAGCCATATTAAGAGTTTTTGAAAATAATATACCAAGTTTTAGTTCCACTAAAGGGTATACAGGTCATACTTTAGCAGCAGCAGGTGCAATCGAAGCAGTTTATTCTGTACTTGCATTGCAACACGATATTGTATTTCCTAATTTGAATTTTGAAACTCCGATTAGTGAAACGTCTTTGATTCCTGTAACGGAAGTTTTACATAAAAGTATAAATCATGTTTTGTCAAATTCATTTGGTTTTGGAGGTAATTGTTCTACATTAATTTTTTCAAAAGAATCCTAATGAAAAATTATTATATAAACGGAATAGGATGTGTATCAGCTCAAGATACTACAGAGATCAATATTTCTTTTGATAGCTATATTGAACTTAATGATAATGTGGTTTCAGCGCATAAACCAAATTATAAATCCTTTATCAAACCAAATTTGATAAGAAGAATGTCAAATGGTGTAAAAATGGGTGTTGTTGCATCATCAATTGCATTAAAAGAAGCTAATATATCTGAGCCAAAAGCTATTATTACCGGTTCTGGTATGGGATGTTTAAAAGATTC
This sequence comes from Flavobacteriaceae bacterium, assembly GCA_030613745.1. GTDB lineage: Bacteria > Bacteroidota > Bacteroidia > Flavobacteriales > Flavobacteriaceae > Lutimonas. The sequence goes on from JAUWLK010000073.1 coordinate 3,872, forward strand.
TGAAAAGTTTTTAGAAAATATAATAAATAATAATGAGCAATTTTTAACGCCAACTTCTTTTATTCAATCCACCCATAATACAGTTGGTGCACAAATTGCATTGGGTTTATCTTGTAAGTCATATAATGTTACTTATGTTCATCGTTCCACATCTTTTGAATCATCTTTGATCGATTCTATGATGATGATAGATGAAGATACTGAACCTGTTTTGGTTGGAGGAGTTGATGAGATTGGGCCTCAAACAACAGAATTTCACAAGATAGTAGATCATGTTAAAAATAAAGAGAACCTTAATGATGGTATTTTAAATTCAAAAACTAAAGGATCTGTATTTAGTGAGGGAGCTCAATTTTTTGTTTTAGAAAATGATGAGAAAATTAATACTTATGCAAAACTAATTGATGTTATCATATATGATGATATTAAAGTTGATGAAGTTGAAATTAAGATGAATCAATTTTTGAAAGATAATAATTTTCAAGTATCAGATATTGATATAATAATTTCAGGAAATAATGGAGATATAGATTTTGATATATACTATGAAATATTACTGAATAATAGCTTTAAAAATACACAGCAATTGTATTATAAACACCTTTCAGGAGAATATAATTCTGTATCTGCATTTGGATTGTGGACAGCCTGTAAATTGATAAAATCTCAAAGAGTTCCTGAAATATTAAAATTGAATAATAAAGAAACTACCTCTATTAATAATGTTTTACTTTATAATCAATATCAAGGTAAAAGCCATAGTTTTACATTATTGAAGAAATGTTAAAATTCAAAACAGTAAATATTATTTCTATTACATTTTTAATAGTTTTCTTATTTTTAAGAATAAATTATAGTATTTCTAATTGGTGGATGATACTTTTTATATTTATTTGGTTAACACTAACAATTATTGGTTCATTTCATATTCGGTGGAATTATTTTTTAAAAGCAAACCATAAAAAGCATCAGATAAAAAATAGTGTTATTGCCTTAACATTTGATGATGGTCCAAACCCAGATTATACTTTAAAAGTGTTGGCATTATTAAAAAAGCACAATGTAAAAGCCACTTTTTTTTGTATAGGTAAAAATGTAGAAAGTAATCCTGAAATTTTAAAGGAGATTGTAAATGATGGACATTTAATAGGAAATCATTCTTATAATCATCAAAATTCATTTGGTTTTTTAAGTACTAAAAAAGTTATTGCAGAATTAGAACAAACAAAAAAAATAATAAAAAGCATAGTAAATTTAGAGGTTACTTTTTTTCGACCACCTTTCGGAGTTACGAATCCTAATATTGCTAAAGCAGTTAAAAAATTAAATTTAAGTGCTTTTGGTTGGAGTGTCAGGACGTATGATACGATGGCTAAAGATCCTGAAAATATTTATCAAAAAATAATTTCAAAAATCAAAAAAGGAGATATTTTACTAATGCACGATTCCAGTGAATTGAGTGTAGCTGTTTTAGATAAAATTTTAACATATCTTGATAAATATAATTTAAAATCGATTACATTAGATAAGATGTTTAATATGAAACCTTATGAATAAATATGTATTTTTAATTTTATTCTTATTAGTTCTTAATCCATTTAATTGCTTTTCTCAAGAGGATAAGATGTCAATTACTGAAGCGAATCAATTGAGGGCAGATATTATTGAAAAATCAAAAAAAACTTTGACAATTATAAGTGAATTTGAACAATTTAAACATTTAGATTTTTTATCAAATGATATAAAATCAAGTGGAAGTTTAGTGTATAAATCTCCAGACCTTATAAAATGGGAATATATTGAGCCTTTTAATTATACTGTTATTTTTAAAAATGACAAACTATTTATTAATGATGAAGGTGTTAAAAGTAATATTGACTTAAGTTCAAATAAAACATTTAAATCACTTAATAAATTAATTATAAAAAGTGTAAAAGGAGATATGTTTGATGATAATTTATTTGATATTCAATACTTCAAAAACACAAAACACCATATTATAAAATTCTTTCCAAAAGAGAATTCATTAAAATCAATTATTAGCGTGTTTATACTTTCTTTTGATAAAAAATCACTAAATGTTGTTGAAATTATTATGAAAGAAAACTCAGAAGATTATACTTTGTTGAAATTTATAAACCAAAAAATAAACAGACCAGTTCGTGATGAGGTTTTTTTTAACTAGTATTTTATTTCTATTCTTTTTATCTTGTAGTTTGCCAACTACTAAAGGTTATTTAGAACAATTGGGCAATAAGAAAAGTATTGAAAATGGCTACTTTTCAAATGAAAATAAAGATTATGTCTATAAGGCAAAAATTAATATTTACAATAAGAATTTTGGAGGAATATTAATAATAAAAAAAACAGGAATAAAACGGCATAGAATAGTTTTTACAACAGAATTTGGTAATAAAATATTTGATTTGGTTATTGTTAATGATACTTTTAAAGTAAATTATATTGTAAATGAATTGAATAAAAAGAATATTTTAAATACTTTGCAAAATGATTTTCACATTCTTGTTAAACAATATTTGAATGTAGATAAACAATTTGATTCTGATACAGAAACTATTTACCAAACAAATTATGATAAAAATAATAACCTGTATTATTTCTTTTTAAAAGAGAATCATAAACTGTTTAAAATTGTAAAAAGTACTAGTACTAAAGAAAAAGTGATTTTTAATTTTTTAGAATTCAATAATAATATTGTAACAAAAATTGATATTTTACATCAAAATTTTAAACTAAAAATTCACTTAAGATATATTGGGAATTAGTTTTAAATTTGCATAAAACTAGTGGAATAGATTAATAGCGAAACAGAAAATGATATTAGAAAATTTTTATACAATAAAATCTAATCAAATTAGCGAAGATAAAATTAACCATATTTTTGAAATTGAAGTTAATAATAAACATGTAATTTTTAAAGGACATTTCCCAGATAATCCTGTTATGCCTGGTGTTTGTATGATGCAAATTATTAAAGAAATAACTGAATCAATTGTTGGTAAAAAATTATTTATGGAGAAATGTTCGAATGTTAAATTTTTAGCAATAATAAATCCTGATAAAACACCTGAATTAACATTAGAATTGCAAATAATTGAAACTGATAGTAAAGTTAAAGTAAAAAATACGACAAAATTTGAAAATACTGTAGCTTTAAAATTATCAGCACAGTATCAAATTTTGATTTAATAAATTCTTTAATTATGAAATTGTCATTTTTATTTTTAAGTATTTTTATTTTATCCATAAAACCAGAGATAGCCGATGTTCGAATTAATTATAAAGAAGCGGTAGTTTCTAAATCAAAAGCATTTTTACTTAGTAACGATTTAAAAGGTATAACAAAAAATGACGACCAAAGGTTAGTTGCTTATAAAGGAGCTACAACTGCATTGACAGCTAAATATCAAAAAGGAGCAAAATTAAAAGGAGAAACTTTCAAAAAGGGAGTTGAATTGATTGAATATGCTGTTGTACAAAGTTCATCTGATATTGAAATACGATTTGTACGTTTAAGTATACAGCAAAATAGTCCTAAGTTTTTAAAATATAATGGTGATATTGAGGTTGATAAAAATTTTATTTTAAAGAATTTTAATCAAATAAAATCTACGGAATTAAAAGAATATTTAAAAGTTTATATTTTAGAATCAGAAAATTTTAAAGAAGATGAAAAAAATGTAATTTTGGCTGAGTGATTAAAAATAATTAATTTGAACCTTAATATTGATTACCCTTCTTTAATTACAGATTTAAATGTCTGTATAATAATACCCACATACAACAACGATAAAACTCTAAATAGGGTTATTGATGGAGTTTTGATCTATACAAATCAAATTATTATAGTTGATGATGGAAGTACTGATCAAACTGCTAATATTTTAAAAGCATATTCAAATCTAAATCAAATTCAATTTTCTGAAAATAGAGGTAAAGGAACAGCTTTACGTGAAGGTTTTAAAAGAGCTTTGTCGCTAGGCTATGAATACGCCATTACAATTGATTCTGACGGGCAACACTACCCTGATGACATACCTGTTTTTATAAATAAATTAAAAAAGGATAAACATGTTTTATTTATTGGTTCACGAAACATGACACATGACTCAATTCCAAAAGGGAGTAGTTTTGGTAACAAGTTTTCAAATTTTTGGTTTTGGGCAGAAACAGGAATAAAACTAACCGATACACACTCGGGGTTTCGCTTGTATCCATTAATACCACTATCAAAGATTAATTTTTATACCACTAAATTTGAGTTTGAAATTGAAATTATTGTAAAAGCTGCTTGGCGTGGAGTTACCGTTAAAAATGTTCCTATTAAAGTTTTGTATGATGAAGAAGAAAGAGTAAGTCATTTTAGACCAATTAAGGATTTTACCCGTATTAGTATATTAAATACCTGGTTGGTATTAGTTGCTTTTCTTTATATCAAACCAAGAGACTTTTTGTTGAAAATTAAGCGTAAAGGAATTAAGCGTTTTTTAAAAGAAAACATTTTATATAATTCTGATTCACCAACCAAAAAAGCCCTTTCTATAGCATTAGGTGTTTTTATTGGAATTGCTCCCTTTTGGGGATTTCAAACTATTTTGGTATTGACTTTAGCCGTTTTATTGAAATTAAATAAAGTTATTAGTTTTACCTTTTCAAATATTAGTATTCCACCAATGATTCCATTGATTATTTATGGTAGTTTAAAAATTGGGTCATGGATTTTAAATAAAAATGAAGAAATTGTATACGAAAATGCTTCTATTGATTTTAATTTTTTATTAAGTTTGGAAGAATATATTATTGGAAGTTTTGTCTTGGCTTTTGTAAGCTCAATAATATTTGGTATTTCAGGATTTATTATTTTTAAACTAATGAGAAAAAAGGGTGGGTAGTTTATTTTTTAATATATATAAAAGCTTAATAAATAAAAAAATATATGTAGTTGGTTTTCTGCTATTACTACTAAGTATTCTTGTGTTTTTTGCTGCAAAGCTTAATTATGAAGAAGATATTTCAAAACTAATTCCGCAATCAGAAGAAACTAAAACACTAAACAAAGTTTTAAATAATACTGATTTTTCAGATAAAATAATAGTTAATATAGCTATAAAGGAAAGCGGTACTTCTGATAATTTAGTTTCTTATGCTGAAGAAATTATAGATAGTTTACAGCTACATTGCAACGATTATATTTTAAATATTCAAGGAGAAATATCTAATGATGATATGCTCAAAACCATGGATTTTATTTATAATAATTTACCTCTTTTTATGGAGGAAAAAGATTATCAATATTTAAAAGACAAATTTTCAGAGGATAGTTTAGCCTCTGTTGTAAACAATAATTTCAAGACTTTAATTTCTCCGAGTGGACTTATCGCAAAAAATACAATTCGTAAAGACCCTTTTGGTTTATCTTTTCGTGCATTAAAAAAATTAGAAGATTTAAAACTTACGGATAACTTTGAAATTTATAATGGTTTTTTAATAACAAAAGATAAAAAGAATCTTTTATTGTTTATAAAACCAAAATTAGCAACCAATGAAACTGATGCTAATACTAATTTTGTAAATGACTTATATGCAATATCGGATGATTTAAATCAAAAGTATATAAATACTGTAAAATCAGAGTATTATGGTTCTACGGTTATTGCTGTTGCTAATGCCAGTCAGATCAAAATGGATATAAAGTATACAGTAAGTTTGGCTCTATTGGTTTTAATTTTTATACTTATTTTCTTTTATAGAAAATTATTTATTCCAATTCTTTTATTTATTCCTACAGTTTTCGGTGCATTAACAGCAATGGTTATATTATCAATTATAAGAGAGAATATATCAGCTATTTCACTTGGAATTGGATCAGTATTATTAGGAATTACCCTAGATTATTCTTTACATATTTTAACCCATTACCGAAATAATAATGATGTTAAACAACTTTATAAAGATGTTACAAAACCAATTTTAATGAGTAGTATAACTACAGCTGTAGCATTTTTATGTTTATTACTGTTAAGATCACAGGCATTGCAAGATTTAGGAATTTTTGCTGCTATTAGTGTTATCAGTACTTCTGTTTTTGCCTTGTTGATTATCCCATTGTTTTATAAGCCTAAATTTCAAAAAAATGAGTTGTCGAAAAATTTTATTGAAACGATAGCTAATTATAGTTTTGATAAAAATAAATTCATTTATATAAGTATTTTCGTTGTATTGATTCTAAGTTTTTTCACTTTTAAGAATGTTCGTTTTAACAAGGATTTGAATAATATGAATTATCAAAGCGAGACCATACTTGAAGCTGAAAACAATTTAGATACCATGCTAAGCCTTTCTTCAAAATCAATTTATCTTGTAGCCTATGGTGATGATTTGAATGAAGTTTTAGAAACTAATACCAAAATAAATAAGTTTTTACAAAAATTAGAACTTTCAAATGAAATTTTACAATTCAGCTCTAATGGATCTGTGGTATTGTCTG